>JAOZSY010000065.1:7249-12480 GCA_029939445.1 Bacteroidales bacterium | reverse complement strand
AGTGGTTTTGGCAATCATAGTTTAAGTGCAGGAATTGGCATGAGTTGGGAATTAGTATTTTGGGGAAGATATAGAGCTGCTACAGAAGGCGCAAAAGCTGAGCTTCTTGCATCGGAATACGGACTTCGAAGTATACAAATAAGCTTAATAGCTAGCGTAACAAATAACTACGTCATGTTTTTAGACTTGAAAAACAGACTTGAAATTTCCGAAAAAACTCTTAGTTCAAGAGATAGCGCTTTGCTAATTATTCAAGCAAAATATGATGGAGGAGTTATTCCTGAGATAGATTTGAATCAAGCACAAATTAACCAAGCAATAGCAGCCGGATCAGTCCCAAAATATAGAAGGCAACTTGCAATTACCGAAACTGCATTAGCAGTACTTATAGGCGAGCATCCAAAGAGCATTATTACAGATGACGAACAAATTGATAGTTTAAATTTTGGCACAGTTATTCCTTATGGAATTCCTTCATTATTATTATTGCGCCGCCCAGATATACTTGCTAGCAAGGAACTATACCATGCTAATTTTAAGCAAATAAATGTAGCAGTAGCACAGCGCTTTCCTTCAATAAGTATTACTGGTATGTTTGGTGGGTCAAGTATGGCACTATCAACATTTACTGCTTCGGGAATGGCTTGGAGTGCCGGTGCTAACTTATTGGGTCCTCTTTTTGATTTTGGCAAGAATAAAAGACGAGTTGACGCAGCAAGAGCACAAGCAGAAGAAGCTCTGTTTAACTACGAATATACTGTAAATCAATCGTTCAAAGAAGTGGAAGATGCTTTGATAAGCATTCAAACATTAAAGCTTGAATTGAAAGCCAAACAAAGCGAAGTAGCTGCAGCAATGAATGCCGAAAGATTATCTAAAATGCGTTATGACAAAGGTGTTACCAGCTATTTAGAATTTCTTGATAATCAAAGAACTTCTTTTAATGCACAGCTAGGCTTATCTATTCTTAAGAGACAAATAATAGAATCTTATTCTGGACTATATAAAGCCCTTGGTGGTGGATGGTTGTCAGCTGAAGAGGAAGAAAATGCTAAAGAGGCTGACAATAGCGACAATAAATAAGGGCATTTATTATTAATAAAAAAAAGCCTGAAATTTGTATTTAAAATACAAATTTCAGGCTTTTTCATTTTCTAGTTATTCTCCCAAGAGCCCCTTTTGCTTAACAATTTGCTCCAATTCCTTACGAGTACGAGTACCAAGTTTTGCATTTATATTTTTTCGATGCTGAGTTATTGTATGATAACTTAAAGATAATTCATCAGCAATATCTTGACTATTTAATCCTGCAAATACAAGTTTGAGAATACCTTTCTCACGCCTCGTTAAAAAAATATCATTAATAACTGGGGGCGAAACATTTTCGTTTTTAATACTTTCTTTTGCATACCCTTTAGCAATTGCATTACTTACCTCTTGAGTAAAATAATTATTACCAGAAGACACCATTTCAATAGCTTCTCGAAGCTCACGAGCTCCAGTATTCTTATGAATATAGCCTAGAGCACCTGCTTTTAACATCTTATCAATATACGAATAATCATCATGCATTGATAAGGTAAGAATTTTCATATTTGGATATATGCGTATCAAATGTTCGACAAGCTCCTCGCCTCTCATCTCTGGCATGCTTATATCTGTTATTAAGATATCTATTTCTTCATCCTTAATTTTTTCTATACACTCTCTACCCGAATTTGCAGTACCTACAACTTCTAGCCCTTCAGTTTTTCTAATAATTGCTATCAAACCATCTATAAATAACTGATGATCATCTACAATAAAAATTCTTATACTTTTATCACTCATATTTATTCAATTATTTAAGTTCCACTATCAACTGCCCATTCACAAAATCTATTATGCGTATTTCTACGCCTTTATCAATGTATGATTGCTTACAAATAGCGTCATATTTTACTCCATCAATATATACTCTCCCCGACGGGCGAAGTATGGTAGCAGCAGTACCTTCTTTATTTATCATAATACTAAGATCTTTTTCGGTAGAAGTGAAACCTTTAGCAGATTTCATTTCGTTGGCCAAGGACATTCCATATTTTGAACTATAAAAAACATGTTTTACAGCAAAGAAAGTGAGCACTATTGAGCCCATTACAGCAATCATTACAACAAATACTGCCTCCATAATAGCGGTATAAGTTACCTGCGAAAAGTCTAAAGCTACATTATAAAGTAAGCTAAGGATTAATCCTACTGTTACCATTATAATTCCAGCTACACCTGCTATTCCAAATCCCGGTATCAAAAAAACTTCCAATAATATTAGCAAGATTCCAATTACAAATATAATAATCTCCCAATTTTCGGCAAGGCCTTCAATATAAAGAGGTGCAAAATACATTATTGCCGCAGTAATAGCTGCCAATGATGGAACCCCAAAACCAGGGCTTTGCATCTCGAAATATATCCCACCCATAATTATCATTATTAATAAACCATGAATATATGGGCTTATTAGCCAACCAATAATATGGTCGGTAGTCTTAAGCTCTTGTTTAATAATAACGTAATTCTTAAACCCATACCTCTGCGCAACTTCGTCCAATGAATTAAGCTCTGCTTCGCAAAAATTATTGGCAATGGCCTCGGAGGTTGTAAATGTTAGCACTTTTCCAGAGTCTGAAATATCTTTAATATAAATATCTTCATCAACCATAGCCTCAGCTATTTGAGGATTTCTACCACTAACCTCTGCTGTGGAACGCATTGTGGAGCGCATATACGATTGATATTTATCGGGCATAGCTTCTGCGGTTTGATTCACCACCGTTGCCGCGCCAATATTAGCCCCAGGAACCATATAAATACTATCGCAAGCAATAGAAATTAATGCCCCAGCAGATGCCGCATTATTATCAATAAAAACTACAATTGGAATATCTTCTTTAATTATTCTGCTTCTAATAGTATCGGCAGAAACAACTAATCCGCCATAGGTATTCATATGAATTAAAAAAAGATCTGCATTAACTTTCTTTGCTTCCTCAAAAGCATTATTCATTTTACGAACCACTGGAGGCCCTATTTCTTCGTCAATGGCAAAAACATAAACAGTGGAAGTATCACCCTCACTACTAAAAGCAAAGATACTTATAGTGAGGAATATAGCTGAAAGTAGTAGTTTAATTCTCATAAGTTATCTATTTAAAAAATCTCATCCAAAACAGCACTTACCAATTCCGTATTTGACCAACCAAATTCTCTAGCCATTTGCGGAACAATACTTTCTTGAGTCATTCCCGGTATAGTATTGGCTTCAATAAAAATATAATCATTATCGTTATTAAAAATATAATCAATACGAATTACACCCTTAAAATTTAATTTCTTATATATAAAAACGGAAGTAGATTTTATCACATTTGCAATTTCCTCAGGTATTTGAGCTGGAATAATCTCCTCTACCAATGAAGAAGTATATTTAGCCTCAAAATCAAAAAATTCAGTTTTGGAACGCACCTCACAAATTGGGAACACAATCATTTTGTTGTCTTTCTGCAATAATCCACAAGTAACTTCTCTCCCCTCAAAAAATGATTCTATAAGCACCTCTTCGTCTTCGGCAAAGGCTTTTTCAATAGCAGAAGCAAGTTCTTCTTTAGCTTTTACCTTTGACATGCCAATGGATGAACCACCAGAATTAGGTTTCACAAAACATGGCAATCCTACTTGATTTAATATATTATCAATATCAATCTCACCACCTGCAATAAGATGCACCGATGGCATAGTATTTACATTTAGCGATTTCATCATATAATTACAATATGCTTTATTCGAAGCTATTGCCGACACCGTAAAATCTGATGATGTATAAGGAATATTTAGCATCTGAAAATATGCCTGTAGTTGACCATTCTCACCAGGTTGACCATGGATAATGATATAAACGCCATCAAAATTTATTTTAGCATTACCATCCGTAAATGAGAAATCATTTCTATCAATATCAAACTGCTTACCATCTATTTCGCAATACCACCTATCGATACTAATAATTACTTTAAAAGGCTTATATATTGAGGTATCCATATTTTGTAGAACAAAATCAGCACTACGCATAGAAATAACTTCTTCACCAGAGAAACCTCCACATACAACAGCAATATTTTTCATGTAAAAATCTTTACTTTAATACTATTAGACAAATAAATTCACTTGCTAAAATAAGTAAAAATATAATTGACAAAACAGATAATCTATTTAATAATAACCAGATTATACACAATATAGAAATTAGGAGATTATTAAGCTAAATTATTAGGATAACCTCTTGATAAGTTTCGTAATAATGATTTAAAAACGAGAACAAATAAAAAGATTATCTTTGTATTTATATTGAAAACTCACAATTAAATAAAGAAATTATGAGCAGAGCATTTATTATTTTTTTGTTATTTTCTATATTTATATCAGCATGTACTACTGTTGAGTTTGAAGAAGTAAGTCCAAAATCAGGAAAAGAATATAGCGAATTCCCTAAAGAGTTTATTGGTGAGTATTATGACATTAAAGACAAAGATACTTTAAAGATTACTAAAGATTGTTTTTTGTATGGCGATAGAAATAGCAAGTTTCACCTATCGGCCAACTTAAAGCAAGATAGTAACCCTAGCATAGTATTAAAAAAGATAGATGATCTCTATATCCTAAACCTTATGTCGGTAAAGGCTAAGAGTTGGACTATAATCCCTTTCCAAAAAACAGGCGAAAATATAAGTGTTTATTATATAAGCATGGAGAATGATTCGCTTACTAAAGATGCGGCAAATGAGTATACTGAGGAAAGATTAAAACTTTTGGAATCAATTACTGCTGTTGAGATAAATACTGACTCAACAAAATTCACTGTAAATCCCAACGACAAAGAGTTTAAATTTATGATTAAGAATGGTTTCTTTGAAAAGGTATTAGTTTTTGCTCCTTTATAAATTTGCATTAATGTTCTAATATTACTATCTTTGTTCTCTAATTAGAACTCAATAATTGTGAAATTATTTCAAATACTTCTTCTAAGTTTATTTATAGGATTAACCTCCTGCAACGAAAAGGATGATAATACAATTGCAGACTTTGCTACAGAGCTACGGCAAAATGATGAAATAATTGTAACTAACGAAAACACCTTTATTCTCACCTCATATTTATGGCGCGATTTTATGCCCATCGCAGAAGAAAATGGCAGC
>JAOZSY010000065.1:0-7149 GCA_029939445.1 Bacteroidales bacterium | reverse complement strand
AATTCTTTTGAAATCACAAAAAATAGAAGCTACTTATTAGTTTATCTATAATATCATAAACAACCTATTCTATAGGCAATAGCTCTCATAAAAAAACATTTTATCAAAGCAATAAAATCTTACTTTTGAAGTTAGAAAATAGTGAATACGATTGTTTTTTCTATTCTATAATAAACACAATATAAAACATGCTAAAGATACTTACCAGCAAGAAGTTATATATAAATATATTTGCAATATTCACATTGTCGATAGTGCTTTTAATAGCTACTGTATACTCCCTTGACAGTTTTACTCGCCATGGAGAAGAAATAGAAGTGCCAAATTTTAGCGGTTTTTATCTTGATGATATTGAAAAGGACGCTTTATACTCAAATTTACAATTTACAATTACCGATTCTATTTTCAATAAAGATGCTGAAAAAGGAAGCATCTTTGCCCAAAGTCCTGAAGCAGGAACAATGGTAAAAGAAGGTCGTAATATTTATCTTACTGTTATTGCTCTTTTGCCTGAGATGGTCTGTATGCCTGAGTTAAGAGACCTATCTTTGCGTAGTGCTAAGAGCAAACTTCAAACTTATGGTATTGAAATAACAAAGCTGAGCTATGTTCCAAATATTGCAAAAAATGCAGTTATTGATGTTATGTATAATGATGAAGAAATATTTGCTGACGACAAACTTGAGAAAGGATCAGGAGTAGAACTTGTACTTGGTCTGGGCTCTCATAGAGAACTAATAAAAGTACCATTACTTATAGGAATGACTCATCAAGAGGCAGAAGACGAGCTACATTTGGCTTCATTAAACATTGGCGAAGAGAATTTTGAAGAAGGAGATGACAAAAGCACAGTGAGAGTTTACCGCCAATTACCACATTATAGCGAAAAACCTACGGTGAAACAAGGACAAAAAATTCAGCTATTTTATAAATCAGACGAAAATTTCGATTTTGAGAAACACTTGAAAACAATAAGACCGTCAAACTCTATTACTGATAGCCTAATAAATTCTGAAAATTTAGATGAATAAAATTATAATTACCATAATAATAATAACGACATCTTTTGTAAATACCTATGCACAAGAGGTGTTAACTGGGCTAAGTAAAAATCCTATTTTGATTAATAAGGAACTTGCTAATTCCAGTTTAAAAGAATCAAAAGCTGCAAATGATGAGATTCATCTTCCTATGCGTGAGGACTTTTCATTACCAAGCTTTATTCCCAATCCTAAATACTGGGCATCAAAAAGTGTTTTTGTTAATAATTCATATGCTATAAATCCTCCATCAATTGGTGTTGTTACTTTCGATGCCATGGACGAAAATGGATTAGTTTACTCGCATATGAATAGCTTTCCTGCGGGAGCAGATACCTTTACTACCAACAATATAAGACTTGATAGTGTTTTTGGCTCTTTTCAAAGAAAGTTAAAACCTAGCGACTCAATTTATTTAAGCTTTTTTGTACAGCCCGAAGGTAAGGGCAGTATGCCTCTGAGCGGTGACTCATTGGTGCTACAATTATACGATGCTAATAATGCACAATGGAATAGCGTTTGGAATATAGATGGTTTATCACTAGATACTTTTAGGGCAAAATACGACACAAGCTTTCTCAGAGTGATGATTCCAATTGTCGATATCAATTATTTTACTGACAGCTTTAGATTCCGATTTTATAATTATGCCAGAGTACCATCAGCCGACAAACCTAGTTGGCGTTCGGGGCTACATAGCACTTGGAATTTAGATTATATTATTCTTGACACCAACAGAAGTATGGACGATACTTTTTTTGCTGATAATGCTATTCAGAATATGCCCACAACTCTGCTGAAAGATTATCAATATACTACGTGGAAACAATTTAACGCAGACCCAGGCAATAGTATGCAAGCTGGACAAAGTGTTACTATTTTCAATCACGATAATCTTGTAAAAAACGTTGCTAAGAAATTCTACGTCTATGATCTTTGGGATAAAACACTGAGTTTTAGCACTCCTACTACAGCTATAAACGTAGGTTCCAAATTATCTTCAGAATATGTGCCTGATTATAATGCATTTACTTTTTCAAGTTCGGCACCACAGTATCCCGATTTCAAGGTACTATACCATGTATCGTCGAATACTGGAAACCCCGATATATTTAAGAATAACGATACGGCATATTTCTATCAGAAATTCTATAATTATATGGCATACGATGATGGAATACCTGAAGCAGGATATGGATTATCTACACCAAATGGACGACTTGCTTATAAATTTACATTAAATACTGCCGACACATTGCAGTCAATACAAATGTATTTTAACCAAACATTGGGGAATGCAAATCAGAAATATTTTTATCTAACAGTATGGGACGATAATAATGGTAAGCCTGGAAGTGTAATTTATGAAAAATCAGGGGAACGCCCTGAATTTAACAGTCAATTATTTAAGTACTATACTTATACTCTTGAACAAGAATTACCTGTTAGCGGAACCTTCTATATTGGATGGCGACAAACCACAAAGGATAATCTTAATGTAGGTTTTGATTTAGATAATAATCAATCTGATAAGGTGTTTTACAATGTTAGTGGAGTATGGTATAACTCTAGTTTCGAAGGAGCGCCAATGATTAGGCCTATTCTAGGGCAAGAACAGGAAGCTCACGTGGGCATTAAAAATAATAAACAAACTAAGAATACTAGTTTCAATATATATCCAAACCCAAATAATACAGGAATTATTAATATCGCCATAAGTGATGATAGTATAAATCCTGTTAACTATTATATAAGCATCTATTCATTACAAGGGCAGAGAGTATATAAAGGGCAATATCAATCTAGGATAAATTTACAACACTTATCTAAAGGAGTTTATATTATAATGATTACAAACTCTAAAACTAATAACAATAATATTAAGAAATTAATACTAAACTAATGGAACCTGAAGAAAATAACATATTTGAGATACACAACAACGAAACGCCAGATTTACATGAGCATTATAATTTCATAGTTGACAAAGGGCAATCCTTACTTAGAATTGACAAGTACATTCAGATGAAAATTGAGAATGCTACTAGAAGTAAAATTCAGGAATCGGTAAAAGCTGGTAAAGTATTGGTAAATGAGAAGACTATAAAGTCCAATTATAAGGTAAAGCCAATGGATAATATCCAAGTTTTCTTTGATAATCCACCTCGCGAAGTTGAGATTACTCCACAAGATATTCCCATCGAAATAGTTTATGAAGATGATGATATCATTGTTGTAAATAAACCTGCTGGCATGGTAGTACATCCTGCATATAGCAATTACGATGGCACTTTATTAAACGCACTAACTTTCCATATGAGCAAGTCTGATTTGGGAAAACCAAAAACACCATTCTTGGTGCATCGCATTGATAAAAACACAAGCGGACTTCTTCTTATTGCCAAAAGCGATACTATGCATGCTCGCTTGGCTAAGCAATTTTTTGACCATACTACCGAGCGTAAGTATATTGCTCTTGCTTGGGGCGACTTTAAGGAAGAAGAAGGTACAATAAGAGGCAATATTGCCCGCTGCCCTAAGGATAGAAGAGTAATGTGTATTTTTGAGGAAGGTGGCGAAATTGGAAAACATGCCGTTACTCATTATAAAATTTTGGAGCGTTTTGGATATATTACTGCAATAGAATGCCAGTTAGAAACAGGTAGAACTCACCAAATTAGAGCTCATATGAAACATATTGGTCATCCGTTATTTAATGATGATACTTATGGTGGCGATGCTATTCTTAAAGGTACAACTTTTACTAAATATAAGCAGTTTGTAAATAATTGTTTTAAGATTATTCCTCGTCAAGCATTACATGCCCGATCACTTGGCTTTACTCATCCTAGAACGAATGAGAAAATGCACTTTGAATTAGAATTGCCACAAGATATGCATGATGTAATGGCAAAATGGAGAGCTTACGGCGAGAATGGATATTAAAACATTATAACTAACATAATAAACATCAAAATATGTTTCCAACATTAGGACATTTAATAAACTACTTATTAGGAACAAATATAAATTTTCCGATGCCAACCTATGGTTTTGTATTGGTAATGGCATTTGTAACTGCCGGAATTATTCTGAAATACAGCCTATTAAGAAAAGAAAATCAAGGTTTATTGCTAGGTCATAGAGACAAAATTCTTATTTCAGGACCAATAAATTATTCTGACATAATAGTATCAGGAGTTTTCTACTTTATTATAGGATGGAAAATAATAGGGATAGCCCTTGATTACAATAATTTCACAAATGATATAAATGCATACATATTCTCATTGCAAGGAAGCATTATTGCAGGAAT
Source organism: Bacteroidales bacterium (assembly GCA_029939445.1). Classification (GTDB taxonomy): domain Bacteria; phylum Bacteroidota; class Bacteroidia; order Bacteroidales; family UBA1556; genus UBA6267. The sequence continues at coordinate 2,793 of JAOZSY010000065.1, read as the reverse complement.
AGTTTTTGCAATAATTGGAGCAGGCTATGGATATTTGCAAGCAAATAAAAAATATTCTAAAGAAGAAATATTCGAGGAAAAAGATATTCTACCACATCAGCTTACATTAAATATTGTAATGATTGCAATGATTTCTGGAATAATTGGGGCAAAGGTTTTTGATATTCTAGAAAATTTTTCAAGATTTCTCCAAGATCCTTTGGATGCATTATTTTCATCTGGTGGTTTTACTTTTTATGGTGGACTTGTAGCCGGTTTTTTTACCGTTTGGTATTATATCCGTAAGAAAAACATCGACTCATTAACATTAATGGATGCTGCAGCACCTGCCATTCTTGGAGCTTATGCCGTTGGGCGTATGGCTTGTATGCTAAGCGGTGATGGTTGCTGGGGAATCCCAAATCCTGATCCCAAACCTGAATACTTAGCAATGATTCCTGATTGGCTATGGGCTTTTGATTTTCCACATAACGTAATTAATGAAGGCAGCATTATCACTAGTTGCGATGGAAATTATTGCCACAGATTAGATGTGCCAGTATTCCCTACTCCTATTTATGAGTCAATTCTAAGCTCTATATTTTTTCTGATAGCATGGTTTCTTCAAAACAAGATTAGAACTGCAGGAGTAGTTTTCTTTATTGCAATAATGCTTAATGGTTTTGCAAGATTTTTTATTGAGAAAATTAGAGTAAATAATGTATACGACATTGGACAATCCCATATTACCCAAGCCGAAATAATATCCTCATCGCTTGTATTAATTGGAATTATTGGAATTTTTATTTTGCTAAAACTTAAGAAAAACAAAGTCTAATATTACTACTTTTGTATATTACAAATAAAACAATAGAAATTGAAAGCTTATAAAAGCATATTATTTATAATTATCCTATTTAGTTTTATCAGCAATAATACATTTGCCGATAAGCGTGATAGCGTAATTGCAATTGCAAATGATACAACAAACATATTATTTTATTATGAAGATAATGCCTTTTCGAAAGCTGAGCTTCATTATGTAGATACTACATTGCATAACTCCCACCGCTACTCCGTAAAATACAATGCATACGATATAGCAGCAAATACTCACTTTGTTGGAGGTCCGCTAAAAAACTTATACTTTACTGGCTTAAGCCCTCAATATAGTGTTGGCGAAAATGCTCTGGGAAAATTATATTACCGTTCAATAGAAATGCCTTATTATAAAAATGTAAAAACTCCTTATTCGGAAGTGTTTTATACTATGGCAACTGCCGAAGAAAACTACTTGAAAGGAATACTTGCCGCTAAAGCTAGCAAAAGGCTTTATTATGGCATGAATTTTAATGTAGAAACCACTAGTGGCTTAATGACTAATAGCCAAGTTCAGAATGCACACTTTAGAGGAATTGTTGGATTTGAAGCCTTGAATCAACGTTATGGTTATAATCTTGAATATATTTATAATAAGATGAAATTTGGCGAAAATGGAGGTATTATAAGTGAATTTGATGTTGACTCTATAGAACAAAACCAACAACTATTAGCCGTAAACTTAAATGAAGCTTATAATCTAACAAAATCAAATTATTTTGCTTTTAATCAATATCTAAATATTGGAAAAACAGCAACAGACTCCACCAATCACCATTTTCTTGGAAAGCTATACCTAAATACTACATATAGTTCAAAGGCACGACTTTATAACGATAAAAATTGGGATAGTACTTATTATCAAAATGCTTATATTGATTCTATTCAATCATTTGATTCACTAGCAATTACTGATTTTGAAATGGATTTAGGTATTACAAATTTTTACCCAGAAAAGCACCAATATTTTGTCTTTAATTTTGGTATGGCCTATAATTACAAGATGTATTATAATGGCGAAAAAGACTTCTTCTTTAACTACGCTAGCCCTCATGGAGATATTATCTTAGATTTTCATAAGTTTATTTTGGAAGGCGGAGCTCGTTATCAAATTAAGATACCAAATGGTCACTCCATTGATATTGGAGCTAATGACTTAAATATGTACGGAAGAATGAAATTCCCACTGGCTAAGAATTTTAATCTAGACGTTGGTTTATTTATGGATTTAGAATCGCCAGAAGTGAAATCGTATAGTATCTATTCAAATCACTATAAATGGGAAAATAATTTTAATAAACAAAAACATTTAGAGATAAACTCTCATCTTGATTATAGAGGTTATAAATTGGAAGGAACAATACATACTATTTCTGATTTTGTATATTTTGACAATAATCTTACCCCTCAACAATACAACCAAAGCTTTCAAGTTATTACTGCTAAATTTAAGAAAGAGTTACATATTAAAAATGTAGGCACTCATTTTACTCTGATATATCAAAAAAGTAGTAATAATGAGGTTGTGCGCCTTCCTTCTTTTGTAGCAAATGGCAATTTCTTTTTCAGCCTTCCTATTTTCAAAGGTGCATTAGTCCTTCATCCTGGTATTGATGTTACATACCTAACCGCTTATAATGGTTATGGTTACAACCCGGCATTAATGCAATTCTATTCTTATGAAGGCACCGAATTAAAAGAACAAGTTTATATAGATTTATATCTAAATATAAGAATTAAAAGAGCGAGGGTATTTATTAAATATCAAAATGCTGCTTCTATGATTGGAAACTACAATTATTTTCTTGTGAAAGGCTACCCTCAACAAGCAGCAACTTTTAAGTTTGGTCTATCATGGAGATTTATTGATTAGAGCCCTATAGAATAATTCCTATTTGACATAATGTCATAGAAAGTGCTATATATGCCTTTTGT
>JAOZSY010000475.1 GCA_029939445.1 Bacteroidales bacterium | reverse complement strand
GTATTATTTTTTGATTCTACTAGGTTTAAAATATATCATAATAATCTAGTAGACTCATATTTTTTAGTGCTGTACACCACCTTCACCATGTACGTGACCATGCTCTAGCTCTTCTTTAGAAGCATCTCTAACACCAATAATTTCTATTTCAAAGTATAAATCTTTCCCAGCCATTGGGTGGTTAAAGTCCATTTTAACTTCAGTTTCATTAACATCCTTAACGATACCATCCATACGGTTGCCTTCAGCATCCTGCATAGGAAGTACATTTCCAACTTTCAACATCTCAAGATCTAAAGCTCCTTCGCTTTTAAAAACATCAACAGGTAAAGTAAGAACTGCTTTTTCATCAATTTCGCCATAAGCGTCTGCTGCATTAATTCCAAACTCAGCTTTATCACCCTTAGTTTTTCCACTTATTTCAGTCTCAAACTTAGGAATCATTTGACCAGCACCATATAAAAACACCATTGGATCTTGCCCAGTTGTTTCTTCAATAATATTTGCTTCTTTAGTACCTTCCTTAAGAATATAATGAAGGCTAACTACTTTATTCTTTGTTATCATATCAATTATTTTTTAATAATTTAGAACTGCAAAAGTATATAAAAGCTTCACTTACATCACAACGAATTTCATTATAAAAAATCCTCCAAATACAAGCATTAAATTCATAAATTTGCAACTTGAATTTTATAATAATAAGAAGATGAAGTTATCATATAATTGGCTTAAGAAATACATTGATTTAGACATTGATGCAAACGAATTATCTATATTACTTACCGACTGCGGGTTGGAAGTGGAAGGCATGGAAAAGTTTGAGAGTATTAAAGGTGGTCTTAAAGGTATAAAAGTGGGAAAAGTAATAAGTTGCGAAAAGCATCCTAATGCTGATAAGCTAAGTAAAACCACAGTAGATTTGGGAACTGGCGAATTGCTTCCAATTGTATGTGGCGCGCCTAATGTTGCCAAAGGGCAAACTGTATTAGTTGCCACTGTAGGCACTACTCTATATGATGGCGACGATAGTTTTGTTATAAAAAAATCAAAGATTAGAGGCGAAGCTTCCATGGGTATGATTTGCGCCGAAGATGAACTTCAGATTGGAGT
>JAOZSY010000064.1 GCA_029939445.1 Bacteroidales bacterium | reverse complement strand
ACCACACGAAAGGATTTCATACAGTAGCCAATTCGTGAACTAGCGAAGGAAAATAAAACCTCAACGCTTATAATTTACAATAACTCCAAAGATATTATTTGTATAATTTAATTGCTTTCAGGCTTTCAGTATCGTATATTTGCAACACTTAAATCAAAATCCTATGAAAAAATACATTATCACATCCTTGTTTTTACTCTTTTCTATATTGATTTTTGGTCAAAAAACTGACACTATCACTATTAATAATAATCAAGAAATACAGAATGACACACTCAAATATTATGTAGAAACTAATAATAAAAATACTTACCGAGGAGTCATTATATCACAGAATGATTCAATTATTATTTTAATGACTGAAAGCATTGGAACTATATCTATTCAGAAATCTGAAATAAAAAAACTTTTTCCTATAAATCAAAATAAGATAGTAAATAATAAAATATGGTTAGACAACCCTCAATCAAGTCGCTATTTCTTTTCTCCAAACGGCTATGGATTAAAAAAAGGAGAAGGGTATTATCAAAATGTATGGGTATTAATTAACTCTTTTGCTGTAGGAATAACAGACAATATTTCTATTGGTGGAGGAGTTGTGCCTCTTTTCTTTTTTGGTGGAGCTCCAACACCTGTATGGTTCACAACTAAAATCTCAATACCTGTCAAAAAGGATAACATTGCGGTTGGAGCTGGTGTATTGGGAGGAACTATACTTATGGAGGATGAAACTACTTTTGGAATAGCTTATGGTATCGCAACTATTGGCAACAAAAATAATAACGCAAGTCTTGGAGTTGGTTATGGATATACAGGAGGAAACTGGTCAAAATCTCCGTTGATAAATTTAAATTTTATGCTTAGGCTTGGGGCTAATGGATACTTTATTTCAGAGAATTATTACATAATGGTAGACAATTCCTATTTCTTCATTTTATCAGCTGGAGGAAGATATGTTATTAATGAAGCGGGTATAGATTTTGGCTTAATATTTCCAATGGCTGAAGGCATAGGTTCTATTATTGCCCTGCCTTGGCTTGGTGTTTCAATTACTCTTTAAAATATAATTATCGCCAGCTTTAACTTATTAGAGAATAAATAGGTAAACGAAAAAAAAACATATCGGCCTTTAAGCAAAAATCCGTAATTATAACCTTTAAAAAAATAAAAGCTCAAATGCTTTACCATTTAAGCTTTTATTAGTGTATTAAAATAACTAGTCTGGCATTTTAACTTCTTCAGTAATAATAAGTTTATTCCCCCATAACCTTACTTTAAACTTTAATGAGAGCGAACCTCTATTTCCTATTGCAGAATAGTCAAATTCTCTACGATCAAATTCTGAATGAATAGCCGCCAAATAAGAGGCTCTAGGTGATACCCAAGCTTTACAACCTACTTCCTTATTAAAGCACGAAATCAATTCTTGATCACATTCATTTTGCAGTCTTTTTTGATACATCTGATAAAAACCAACACCTGTCATTTGGGGCTTATTGATTACTGAACGACTTTTCAACTTATCTTCATTACCATATTTAAGCACTAAATAGAAAACGGAGTAGTCATCACTTATCCTCTCAAACATTCTAAAACTATGAATCTCATCAAGTTTCAGATTACTATTTCTAGGAATCATAAGCACATATGGCTCTCGAATTAACATCTGTGAAACTGCAGCTTCACCTACATTTAAATGACTATTGCTAAAAATCTGCTTTGCTGTAACAAATTTCATTTTTTCATCAAATATCAGCATCCTGAAACCTGTGAAACCTGTAAAATCAAATAATGTTTGAACACGACCGTGTGTTTTCTCAAATAAAACTGGCAAAGAAGATTTCTGAATGTTCTCATTTAAATCTACATAAGGCTTTTTTACTTCTTTAAGAATGCTTACCATTCTTACTTCTCGATTTTGACCTGAGTCAATACTTTGAATTGTTCTCATTGTGTAATATTATTAAATTAATAAATAAATTATTACACCAAGTTTTGGAAATGTATGTGATTGCTTATCACTTTGAGCGAATGCCCCTCATCTCTTTACCACCGTGCCATAAGCTAGGTCGGTTGGTATCCGTCTACTGACGAATTCTTGATGTTAATGCAAAGATATAAAAGTTTTCTATACTAGATAATAAAAAGTCTTAAAATAATTAAAATATTGATAATAAATAATGTTGTGAGATAGTATCTATACTTTTCTGTCTTTTAGTAAATACTATAAATACTTAGCCTTATATTTAATCCATAAGTATGTTAAAATACTTGATGTGAGCACAGTAATAAAAAACCAGAAACTCCACTCCCAAATATTTTGAGTTTTATAAAGTGATGTGCCTATATTACCTATGATGAGCCATTGAAAAACATATACAATTGTTACATTTTTGCCAATAAACTGGAGATACTTAAAAAACAAACTGTTTTTTGCCAATTTATTTAATTGAAAAAGAATATAAATCCAAATACTCGTAGAAGCCGTACTCCATAAAAAGAACAAAATATTATGGTGGTAATATTGAGCGAGATTAGTAGATATACTAATTCCAAAGTTAGCTGTACTAATTAATAGTACTCCAATAATTCCTAGAGTAATTTTACTCCAAATACTTTTATCAAAGGTTTTAATACTAACAGTATCTGCCATCAATTTAAAACCATAACCTAAAAGAGGATATGCCAACCAAGGAATTAAAGGAAAATAAGACCAAGAAGTGCCACCAACAAAGAAAGCGAGAATATATCTAAGATAATTACTTTCAAACTGCTGAGGGTTAAATAATTGAGAAAGCATGCTTATTGCAATAGCCAAAGCATAATAAGCCCAATATCTATTTTTAGCAATCTTTTGAAATAATGCAATGCTTATTATACTTAAGCCTGCCAATGGCAAGATATCCACTCCAAAAATAAAATTCCAGGGGTTAACATCCCAGTTTTTGATAAAAATATTAAAAAGAAGATGAGCATTAAGTCCAATATTTAGCAGTATTCCTCCCATAAAAAGTTTAATACCACGCTTACTCATATCTATGGAATTTTTTGTTCCAAAAGCCAAAAAGTAACCCATAATAACCATAAAAACAGGTGCCGCAGGAATTCCACCAAAGAACAAAGAAAATGAACCCAAGTCACTTTTAAGAATTTCCTCTTTGGCAAAAACTTCCATCAGGTGCACTTGAATCATAAAAAGTACAGCTAAACCTTTTACACCATCAGGAAAATTTAATCTGGTTTTTATTGTCATAGATTTTATTAAACTTAACCTTTAATTAAATATTGAAATTAATATAATTATTAAATTTCTTATAATACAAATATATGAAAAATAGCAATTAGTTTAACTACCTGATTCACCAAGCTTAAATCAACCCAAAACCTCCAGTAAAAAACATTAACAAACTTTCACATTTACATATTTAAAATTGTTATAAATTTGTAATCATTACAAAAGAGTAAAACTGATGTTAAAGAAAATTGATAATCTGGAGAAATATTTGAGAGATGCAGGAATAAAACCTAGCATTCAAAGACTCAAAATATTTGAATATTTGGCAAGTACAAATAGTCATCCAACAGTAGACAAAATATATGGAGCTCTATCATCAGACATTCCAACATTATCAAAAACTACAGTTTATAATACGCTAAAACTTTTTCAGAAACAGGGCATTATTCTAATAATAAATATTGAGGATAATGAAACTAGATTTGATGCTGATGTTAGCTTTCATGGTCATTTTAAATGTATAGAATGTGGTGGGGTTGAAGATTTCCCTATTCCAGAGCATGGCAAAATTGAAGCTTTAGTAGACTATGACATTTCAGAAAAGCATTTTTATATAAAAGGCATATGTGCCAATTGCAAAAAGATAATAAATAAATAATAATAAACTTTAAAACATAAAAAAATGGAAAATTTAATTGGAAAAAAAGCACCTAGATTCAGTGCAGCAGCAGTAGTAAACGGTGGAGAATTTGTAGAAGATTTCTCACTAGACCAGTATGTTGGCGAAAAGCATGTTGTATTCTTCTTTTACCCACTTGATTTTACTTTTGTATGCCCTACGGAGATTTTGGCATTTCAAGAGCAAATGGATGAATTTGAGAAAAGAAATGTAGCAGTAGTAGGTTGCTCGGTAGACTCAGAGCATTCACATTGGGCATGGTTAAATACTGAACTTAAGGACGGTGGTATTAAAGGAGTTAAATATCCATTAGTAGCTGACCTAAGCAAAACAATTGCTGAAAACTTTGGTGTATTAGCTGGAGAGTACGATTATGATGACGATGGTTTATCAATATTCAAAGGAGCTCCTGTAGCATACCGTGGTCTTTTCTTAATTGATAAAGAAGGTATTATAAGACATAACGTAATTAACGACCTTCCTTTAGGACGTAGCATTGATGAGGCTATCCGTATGGTTGACGCTTTACAATATTTTGAAGAAAATGGTGAAGTTTGCCCTGCTAACTGGAAGCCAGGCGAAAAAGCTATGGAAGGTTCTCATGCTGGTGTTGCAAAATACTTATCAGAGAAATAAACAAGAATTTAGTGGACAGAAAGCAGTATTCAGTATGTAGTAAGTAATGCACAAACTACATACTGAATACTTTCTCCAACAACAGTAACAAATTATTTTTTAAACCAAAAAAACAAAATATTATGAAGATTAATAGATATCAAGATATTTCAGAAATAGACAGAGAAGCAAAAAAAGATTATATCGACCGTCACTCTGCTTTTGTACATTGCGAAGACAATGCTAAGGCTAGCGAAAAATTTAAAGTAAAAGTAATGGTTGGAGATGAGTATAAGCATCCAGACGATTTTGATCATTATATTTCGTTTGTGCAATTATGGGATGGTGAGCGCTTTTTAGGCGAAGCACGTTTCAATGCTGGCACTATGGGTAATGCCCCAACAAATGTAGAAGTTGATTTTTATATTGTTCCAACAAAGAATATGAAATTAGTAGCCCATGCATATTGTACTAAGCACGGGTTGTGGCAAAGTGATGAGATTGCTGTTGCAGTTAGCTAAATATAATATTTCTTGCTAGAAAATTTAAAGCTTTTGAACGAATGTTCAAAAGCTTTTTTTATGAAAATAAATACCTCAATATTTGAATTATATTTACTAGATTTGCATACTTTATAATCCATAAATTCAAAATAACACATAACTATGATTAGCAAAAGGTTAGAAGAGGAATTAAACAAACAAATAAATGCTGAGATGTATTCAGCATATTTATATCTTTCAATGTCAGCATATTTAGCAAAAGAGAATTTAAATGGGTTTTCGCATTGGATGAAATTACAATTTGAAGAAGAACAAGGACATGCAATGAAATTCTTTCAATATATTCTTGACAGAGGTGGCAATGTAGAACTTGAAAAAATAAACCGCCCTCAGATTAGCTGGAATGGTATTATTGATGTATTTGAAGAAGTTTATAAACACGAACAATATATTACAAACCTAATTAATGATCTAGTGGATGTAGCTATTCAGGAAAGGGATCATGCTACAGTTGCTATGCTTCAATGGTATGTTAGCGAACAAGTTGAGGAAGAATCAACAGTCTCTGAATTATTAGACCAATTGCGCATAATTGATGGCAAAGGCTCGGGCTTATTTATGCTTGACAGAGAGGCTAAATCTAGATCTTTATCTTCTAACTAAAAAACACAGAAAACAATGGTAAATTTACAAACAGAATATCTAGGTTTAACACTTAAGAACCCAATAATAGTAGCAAGCTCAGGATTAACAAATAGTTTAAGCTCAATAAAAAAACTTGCAGAGAATGGCGCTGGAGCAATTGTTCTTAAATCATTATTTGAGGAACAAATATTAGCAGAAACAGCACAAAATATATCTCTTGACCAGAGTTATGGCACTGATGTGCATGATTATATTACTGAGCATATGCGTAGTAGCAAACTTTCTGACTATACTACTCTTATTAGAGAAGCAAAGGCAGAAGTTGATATTCCAATTATTGCCTCAGTAAACTGTATTACTGACAGAGAATGGGTTTCTTTCACCAAAGAAATAGAGGCTGCAGGTGCTGATGCTCTTGAACTAAATATTGGAGTACTTCCTTCTGACGATGAAATAAATAGTGCAGAAAACGAAGAAAATTATATTAAAATACTTGAGAAAGTAAGACGTAGCACTAATTTACCTATTGCTGTTAAAATGACTACTTACTCTGCTGGCTTGGCCAATTTCATCAAAAAGATTAGCTGGACTGGTTTTGTAGATGGGATTGTACTTTTCAACAAATATTTTCAACCAGATATCGATATCGATAAAATGGAAATTACTTCTACTGGTGTGTTTACTACATCAGAAGACATTTCTACTTCGCTTAGATGGGTTGCAATAATGAGTAGTAAAATAGAAACTCCTATTTCGGCAACAACAGGAGTACATACTGGCGCTGATGTTATAAAGCAAATTCTTGTTGGAGCAAATAATGTTCAAATAGCATCTACACTTTACATAAATGGTCCTAAGCAGATTAAGCTTATGCTTGAAGAAATGGAAAAATGGATGGAGAAAAATTCATTTAATACGCTTGATGCATTTAGAGGTAATATGGCTCTTAAAAATGATGTAAACACAATTGCTTTTGAGAGAATCCAATTTATGAAACATTACGGAAACATAGAATAAACTCAATAAATAAAAAAATAATGAACGAATTAAACGGAATCATCACGCAAATAATACAGGTATCGCCTACCATGAAAGTTTTCAGGATTGCTCCTGACGGCTGGGATTTGCCCGATTTTAAAGCTGGGCAATTTTGCGCCCTATTTCTTCCTGGAGGAACTGCTCGTTGCGAGGAGTCTACTCCTGAATTTGAAGAAATTGCTGATGATAAAATGATTAGAAAAGCATACTCCATCGCTTCTAGTTCTAGAACAAAAGAGTTTCTTGAGTTTTATATTACCCTTGTTCACTCTGGAGCATTAACTCCTAGAATGTTTAGCCTAAAAATTGGTGACAGAATTGGTGTAGGAACTAAATTTGTTGGTATGTTTACCATCGACCAAATTCCTGTAGAAAGAAATATTATTCTTGTTGCCACAGGAACTGGTGTAGCTCCATATATGAGTATGTTACGTAGTGATGCTCTTAAGCGTAAGGGTAAAATTGCAGTTATTCATGGTGCAGCAAATTCATGGGATTTAGGTTATTCTTCTGAATTAGACCTTCTTCAATCAATTAACTCTGATTTTAAATATATTCCAACAATTACCAATCCTGAAGGCGAAATGACCAAATGGAATGGTCATGTAGATTTTATTCAAGATATGTGGAATAAAGGAATTATGGAAAAAACTTGGGGATTTAAGCCAATGCCAGAGCATACTGATATTTTCCTTTGTGGGAACCCTCGAATGATTGCTGACATGGAAACAGCTATGGAAGTTGATGGGTTTTCGGAATGGCATAAAAAGAAGAATCCTGAAGGACAAATTCATGCTGAGAAATTCTAGTAAATAGCTAAAACATAAAAACAAACAAATCTATAATTATGAAGTATTTTAATTCAATAGACGAAACATTAGATTTTGCAATTGAGCAAGAACAAATAGCTGTTGACTTTTATAGTAAACTTGCTAAGAATACTAAAAGCAATGATTTAAAAAAGATTTTTCTTGACTTCGTAAAAGAAGAAATGGGTCATAAGCTTAAACTTCAGAAAATAAAAAAAGAAGGTGTTTTTAGTGATGAGAATCCTAAAGAAGTTCTTGACCTTAAGATTTCTGATTATTTGGTGTCTGTAAAATCTAGCCCTGATATGACTTATCAAGATACTCTTATAATTGCTATGAAAAGAGAGAAAGCTGCTTTTAAATTATATAAAAACCTAGCTGCTATGTCACCTAATGAGGAACTTAGCATTATTTTTAATAATTTGGCTTTTGAAGAAGCAAATCATAAACTTCAGTTTGAAACTGAATATGATGACCTTATATTAAAGGATAATTAAGAATCTTTTTTAGATTAATCTAATTTTAAATAAATAAAAAGTGAATTATAAAGGCTTTGTCTTCTATAATTCACTTTTTTAGAATAATATAAAACACAATAATGCAAAATTTCACATCAGAAAAGGCTAAGGAGTTAGTGAATAATGGCTATTTTTTTAATAGAGCATATTATTTGCAACGAGCACTAAGCATAGTGAAACCACATTGGAAACTATTAATGGCATTTACAACCATTTATCTTGGGTCGATGTTTTTATTATTAATAAATCCTACATTTGGTCAAATAGTACAAATGGTAGTTTCGGGACCTATTTCAGCAGGCTATTATTTTTCTCTAAAAAAGATTATTGATAATGAAGTTATCACAATTAATGATTTTTTTGAAGGCTTTAAGAGTTTTATCCCCACAATGCTAGTATTTATGATGGTCAATCTACTTACCACTATTAGTTTTGCTTTGTATTATTTTCCTGCAATATTTGTTGCTACAATTTATCTTTTTGCAATGCCACTGGTTGTTTTTGGTAAAATGTCGTACTGGAAGGCCATGGAAAGCAGTAGAATTATTATCATGAAGAAATTCTGGGAAGCATTACTTTTTGGAGCTACAATTGTTGGGATAAATATATTAGGAATTCTGGCATTAGGAGTTGGTCTTTTATTCACATTACCCCTATCCTATGCTCTTATTCTAGTAGCTTACGAAGATATTTATGGTTTCGAAAATGAGCCTACATATTCTAAAAATGATTTTAGCCATTTTAGATAATCTTATTTACTAAAACAATGAATAATACTCACGAACAATATATGAACAGATGTTTGCAGTTGGCCATAAAAGGCAGAGCAACTGTAAAACCTAACCCTATGGTTGGCAGTGTCATTGTTCTTGATAATAAAGTAATTGGTGAAGGCTATCACAGAAAATATGGTGAAGCTCATGCCGAAGTTAATGCAATAAATAGCGTTGAGGACCAATCTCTATTAGAAGATGCAACATTATATGTTAACCTTGAACCTTGTGCACACCACGGCAAAACGCCACCTTGCTCCGACCTTATTGTTGAGAAAAATATTAAACGAGTAGTAATTGGGTGTATTGATAGTTTTGCCAAGGTGGCTGGAAAAGGAATAGAGAAAATGCGTAATAATGGTGTTGAAGTTATTGTTGGAGTATTAGAAAAAGAAAGTTTGGAATTAAATAAAGCTTTTTTTAATTTCCATAGTAATGAGCGTCCTTATATTATTCTTAAATGGGCACAAACTACTGATGGATATATAGATATAAACAGAAAACAAGATGATGCTATTGGTATAAACTGGATAACGCATCCTGTTCTTAGAATGCTCGTTCATAAATGGCGTAGCGAAGAAAGTGCAATTTTAATTGGAAGCGGAACTCTATTAAACGATAATCCACAATTAGATACCAGAGAATGGGCAGGAAGAAATCCCCTTAGGATTCTACTATCGATAGATAAAGAATTAAACACTGATTATAAACTACTCGATGGTACTACAAATACTATTGTATTCTCAAATTCTGAAGATCTAAACATTAAAAATACAGAGTTTATTAGCATTAAAAATAATACTGAAGCAATAGAACAAGTATTAGAAGAACTCTATACTCGAGATATTCAGTCATTAATTGTAGAGGGTGGAAAAGCTACTCTACAAGGTTTTATTGACAAAAACCTTTGGGATGAAGCAAGAGTATTGATTGGCAAAAAAACCTTTGGCGAAGGATTAGTCGCTCCTACAATAAGTATTAAACATTCTGCTAGTTATAGTATCTTAGATGATACTATTCTACAATATTTCAATTCATAATGGGTGTATTCTTAATGGTTATAGCCATAATATTTTTTGTAAGTATCTTATTGATATTTAGAGTCTTTAATAATTATAAAATAGATAATTACCAAGCACTTATAGCAAATTACTTTATTGCTGCATTATTTGCACTAACTATTTATAGCGGAGATTTAACCATAACTGATATTCCAAATCAATTATGGTTTCAACCAAGTTTATTATTAGGGCTTTTATATTCAGTAGGCTTTCTAATATTTGCTCTAAGCACACAAAAAGCAGGAATTGCAATTACTTCTGTATTCAGCAAGATGTCAATATTAATACCCGTATTATTTGGCGCATATTTTTATGAATCAGAGAGTATTACAATAATAAAAATATCAGGATTATTTTTAGCAATGTTATCTTTCTTTTTGATATTTAAAAGCGAAAAATCGGGGATAATAAATATAAAAGCAATATTTCTTCCATTGTTAATTTTCTTATTTACAGGGCTTAATGATACTATACTAAAATATATTAGAGAAGTATATTTCAATATTGCAGTATCGGATATTAATTCTGAAATATTTATTATGGGATCAATATTTAGCATTTCCTTTATTGTCAGTATTATAATATTTGGGATTCCAATACTAATAGAGAAACGAAAAATAGAAACCAAGAACTTTATTGCCGGTGCAATATTAGGAATAATCAATTTCCTAAGTGCTTTTACTATGTTTAAAGCAATGGGGCATTTTGAGAGCTCCGTATTTTTTCCAATATTTAATGTGGGAATAGTAGGCCTATCAGCAATAATAGGTGTATTGTTTTTCAAAGAGAAACTATCAAAAACAAATTATATAGGTTTAGCTATAGCATTAGGAGCTATACTTTTACTTACAATTAATTAACACAAAAGCAATTAATAAAAACTATACTTTTGTAACTTAACAAAAATGAAAATAATTAATATCCAAAACACACACTATTATGGATAACATCAAGAAATTATCGATTATTATTCCTGTTTATAATGAGGAAAAAACTATTCATGAGATACTTAACCTCGTAAAACAGGTCGAACTAATTAATGATATAGAGAAAGAGGTAATCTTAGTAAATGATGCAAGTAGCGACAATAGCATTGGTGTATTAGAGAATTATATTGCCGAGAACCCTAATGATGGTTTACAATTATTCTCGCATGAAAAAAACAAAGGTAAAGGCGCTGCCCTACATACTGGAATTGCAAAAGCAACTGGTGATTACTTAATCATTCAGGATGCTGATTTAGAATACGATCCTGAAGAGTATAACATCCTATTAAAGCCCGTAGTTAAAGGCTTTGCTGATGTTGTATATGGCTCAAGATTTATGGGTAGCAAGCCTCACCGTATTTTATTCTTTTGGCATAGTATAGGAAACAAATTCCTAACCTTTACTTCCAATGCCTTTACCAATCTAAATCTTACAGATATGGAGACCTGCTATAAGCTTTTCCGTACTGATATTATTCAAAATATAAATCTTAAAGAAAACAGATTTGGTTTTGAGCCTGAAATAACTGCAAAGATTTCAAGAGTTAAGAATATTAGAATTTATGAAGTAGGAATTAGCTATTACGGACGCACATTTGAAGAAGGCAAAAAGATTGGTTGGAAAGATGGCGTAAGAGCAATTTATAGTATTCTGAAATACAATATCTGGAGTAAAAAAGCATAATCCAATGACAAAAGAAGGCTTATTTGGCAAAACATTAGATGAATTAAAAGAAGTAGTAGCAACTATTGGCTTACCTAAGTTTACTGCTAGTCAGATTGCTGACTGGCTTTATAAAAAGGATGTCAATAGCATTGACGAAATGCATAATTTATCTAAAAGTGCTAGAAATAAGCTAAATGAAAATTACACATTTGGGACTAATGCTCCAATCAGCGAGCAAAAATCATCGGATGGTACAAAGAAATATCTCTTCACTAGCGAATCGGGTAATTTTATAGAAACAGCTTATATTCCTGCTGATGGAAAAAGAAACACCCTATGCGTTTCGTCGCAAGTAGGTTGCAAAATGGCTTGTGAGTTTTGCATGACTGGTCGTCAGCATTTTAATGGCAACCTCAGTGCAGCAGATATTGTTAATCAATTGCGCTCCTTACCCGAATGGCATAATGTGAGCAATATTGTATATATGGGTATGGGCGAGCCTTTGGACAACTTAGAAGAAGTTTTAAAAAGCCTTGAAATATTAACCTCTGACTGGGGAATGCAAATGAGCCCACGACGAATTACCGTTTCTACAATTGGTGTTATTTCTGGCATGAAAATATTTCTAGAAAAATCAAAAGCTAATTTAGCAATAAGCATGCACAATCCATTTTCGGAAGAGCGTAAAGATATTATGCCTGTAGAAAATGCAAATCCAATTGCTGAAGTTATTACTGAGCTAAAAAAACACGATTGGGATGGACAAAGAAGAGTCTCTTTTGAATATATTATTTTCGAAGGTCTTAATCATTCTCAGAAACATATAAATAAAATTGCAAGTCTTTTGAATGGTTTAAAATCTAGGATGAACCTTATAAGATTTCATGAAATTCCTGATAGTAAATTTGGCACTACTGTGGACGAACATCTTTTTGATTTTCAGGCCAAACTAAAGGCAAAAGGCATAGTAACTACCATTAGAGCATCTCGTGGTCAGGATATTGA
>JAOZSY010000474.1 GCA_029939445.1 Bacteroidales bacterium | reverse complement strand
GCATAAGCATAATAATTAGCATAATAAACTCTTAATCCATATGCATAATTTGAAGGCTCTAATATAATTGTATTATTAGAAATATTAAACCCATTGAAAACATATTGAGCACTTAATCCATAACAGTATGTAGCAGTTGGATCAACATCATGGACGTAATTACCAGTGATTTGAATAGAGTCTTGATAATAAACATACATAGCAGCATATCTAAAATTAGAAATCTCATTATTCTCAATTACCGTTCCTTTTTGGTGAGCCGCTGAACTTACACCATAAATATACATTCCATAATAACCCTTTAATATCTTATTGTTTTTGTAAGTATTATAATGATTTAATGTATTATAGTCTTGTATGCATCGCGCATAACTACTTGTACTTACCATGCTTTCTATCACATTATTGGAAAATATATTATGTGTAGCACCACCGGTAAGTTCAACTACGTAAGCATAAGTTGCGCCTGTTGCTTTTATAGTCATATTTTGGAAAGTAATATAATCTGCACCGCTTAGTTTCAGGGTGTAATTGTTAGCCAATACCGTAGAGGCAAATTTGAGTATAATATCTGTACTATCGCCTGTAGCTCCTTGGAAGGTAATAGTCGAATTTGGCCCTGCTCCCAATATTTCAGGAATTAATACTTGTTCAGTATAGGTGTCTGCCTCAATATTAAAGACTACATGACCACAAACGCCTGCTGCATCCAATGCTGACACTGCAGCATTAAAACTTGGGAAGTCGAATGATGCTCCGCCTGTGGTATCACCAATTGTGTATATACCATTTAAACAAGCGTTAAAACAAAGCGATGTTGAATCATTAGTATTTATTGTATCAGGAACCGCATTAGGCATACTTGTCCACGCATCAATGCAATAAACACCTCCACCTAAAATAACTGTATCTACAATAACTATATCAGTAGAATCACGAAGTAAACTGCCTACCCATGGAATAATATTTTGAGTAACTCCATTTAACGTCCAATTAATATTGGCTGTTTCTAAGGTATCATAACCAAAGTTCTTGATTTCAAAAATAACTTCATGAGGTAAACCTGAAGGAACAGACCCTGATGGATTAATAATTTGAGAAATTCCAGCATCTTCATC
>JAOZSY010000473.1 GCA_029939445.1 Bacteroidales bacterium | reverse complement strand
ATATGGAACTAAATGTGGCAAATCAACTAGATTATACTAACTTCGCCCTTATGATGAATACTCTTAAATTGGCTAATGAACACAATCTGGCATCAAGCTTTCTTAACGAAACGGAAGTTGCCAATATCGAGGCTGTATTGTATGCAAATAGGTCGCTTACCTCATCAACTGCTTTGGCATTATTAATGAGAAATAATCCTGAATACCAATTTGAAGAAGTAGTGCTTGATATGTCAGAATCATCAGCGCGCTTAGCTCAATTTTCTACAGAAGAGGTTTTTGCAGAGTCATTAAATGATTATCGTATTTATCCCAACCCAAGCAATGATTATATTATGTTGGAGTATAATCCTAAAAGCGAAGGAGATATCTTATATCGCATTAGTAATTCTAATGGCAAAATAGTATTAGAAAATACATTAGAAAAATCAGAAAGTGATAACAGATTAGAAGTATTGATTGATTTACAAGAGCTTAGTGCTGGAGTTTATTATTTTAATTTAATAAATAATAAGCAAAACCTACAAACTCAAAAATTAGTTATACTTAAATAATAACCATTGCCCTTTCCACTTATCTGAGTGGAAAGGGTTTTATAATTTGTAATATATGAAGAAGTTAATTAGTCTGTTTGCATTATTCATTCTGTCTACGGGTATTTATGGGCAAAGTACTTTTAATAAATTAGAATTGTTTCTGAATTCTAATAATAATTCGTCAGAGTTTTTTGGAAACATTACGATTTTAGACAATTATATATTTGGAGAAGTTGCGATATTTGACTCTATAAACCAACCATATACAGGTATTGTGAAACTTAATATTAATGGTGATTTAATATCAAAAAACTTTTTGCAATATAGTGGTGCTAGGATTGCTACTTATCAGAATCAGAATTTTATAAGCACATCAGATAGTAATTTAGTTTTATGTTCAAATTTACGTTTTGATAGTACAGCAAATTGGGATGGTTATTTAGTTAAATTAGACACAAATTTAGATACATTATGGACTAGAGTTTATGATTTGCCATCAAATTTGGCAAATTGTACAGATAGTATTAATGTGCCTAATTTTTTTACTGCCATAAAAGAAACTCCTGATAAAGGATTTATAATTAC
>JAOZSY010000472.1 GCA_029939445.1 Bacteroidales bacterium | reverse complement strand
TAATAGAGAATATATAAATAAAATCAGGCAGATTACCTATTTAAATCAATCATTTGCATTAGGCGTTTATAGCCACTTCGCTCCAAAGGAGAATGCTTAAACATTCTTTTAAAATCAGGTTTTTTTAATTCTTCCCAATCAGGTTTCTGCATAAGGCTAAGCTTATCACTTATAATAAATGCAGCTTCGTTTGTAGGTTTAGCATTAGAATTCCATGGGCACACATCTTGGCAGATATCGCATCCATAAATCCAATTATTCAATTTAGGAACTAATTCTTCGGGAATATCATTTTTGGATTCTATTGTGAGATAAGAAATGCATTTAGTGGCATCCATTTTATAGGGCTCAAGCAAAGCATCAGTAGGGCAGGCATCAATACACTTTGTGCATGTGCCACAATAATCTTTTACGAATGGGCTATCAGGCTCTATATCCATATCCACTATTATTTCTCCAATAAAAAAGAAAGAGCCTATTTCCTTATTGATAAGTAAAGAGTGCTTTCCTTGCCAACCAAGCCCTGCACGTTGCGCCCAAGTTTTGTCAAGCACTGGCGCCGAGTCGGTAAAAGCTCTAATATTTACATCAGGCAACTCCTCTTGCAGCATTTTCATTATTGCCTCAAGTTTTTGCTTTATTACATAATGATAATCAGCACCTAATGCATATTTTGATATTTTATAATAACTATTTGGATGAAGCTGTTTTTCAGGATAATAATTAAGTAAAACAGATATTACAGATTGAGCACCGCCAATTAATTCCGATGGATTTACACGCTTTTCTATATTACGCTCCATATACGACATCTCGCCATGGTACTTATTAGCTAACCATTCTTCAAGAATATGTTTTTCTTCGGTGAGTTCCTCAACTTTTGCAATTCCACATGCATCGAATCCTAATTCCAGTGCTAGGTATTTGATGCGTTGTGAGAGTTGAGATTTCGTCATTGCTAATGTTTAAGTGTTTATTTGTTGAAGAGTTTATTCGTTGAACTGCTTAATCAATAGCACGAAATTCCAATGCATAACCGAATAAACAAATAACGTATAAACGATTAAACAACATATTAGAATACTATTCTCAAAAACTAAAGTATAACCTACTCTTGGTTGTTGAAT
>JAOZSY010000253.1 GCA_029939445.1 Bacteroidales bacterium | reverse complement strand
TCTTTACAATAAGAAATAGCCTCTTGATAAAATGTTGAATAACAACGATCTGGAATAATTGCTTTAGTATCTTGCAATTTACCAGCAGTATTCCACATTTTTCCGCTATCACGAATCACAACAGGCATAGAAGCGTCAATAATGATATCGTTACTAGCATGAAGGTTAGTAATTCCTTTATCAGAATCAACCATAGCTAATGCAGGAGCATCAACATATACAGCATCAATATCAGTTTCAATTTCTTTACGAATACTCTCAGGAAGATTAGCAATTTTCTTATACAAATCTCCTAGTCCTAAGTTAGCATTTATACCTAGTTCTTCAAAGGTAACAGCATGCTTCTCAAATACATCTTTAAAGAATACTTCAACAAACTGACCAAAGATAACTGGGTCAGAAACCTTCATCATAGTAGCTTTCAAATGCACTGAAAAAAGAGTTCCCTCTTTCTTAGCTTCAGCAATTTGCTCAGCAATAAACTTACGCAATGAATTAATACTCATAAAAGTACCATCAAGAACTTCGCCTTCTAATAAAGACATGTTTTCTTTAAGTACAGTTACATTTCCGTCAGCATCAACAAATTCATAATTTACAGAAGTAGCATTATCTATAACAACAGATTTCTCATTACCATAAAAATCACCTTCGGTCATCCAAGCAACATGCGATTTAGAATCACTACTCCAGGCGCCTAAACGCTTAGGATTTTTCATAGCATATTCCTTAACAGAAGGAGCAACACGACGGTCAGAATTACCTTCACGAAGAACAGGATTTACTGCACTACCTAAACATTTAGCATAACGATCATATAATACTTTTTCTTCATCAGTTTTTGGCTCCTCAGGATATTCTGGAAGCGCATAACCTTTATCTTGAAGCTCTTTAATGGCAGCTTTAAGTTGAGGAATAGATGCACTAATATTTGGCAACTTAATAATATTTGCTTCTGGCTGTTGCACTAGCTCACCTAAATAGGCTAGCTCATCATTCATTCGTTGATCTTCAGCAAGAAAATCTGGGAATGTAGCAATAATACGTCCTGGAAGAGAGATATCACGAGTTTCAACCTCTACACCTGCTGCTTTAGTAAAAGCATTTACGATTGGTAGCAACGAGTAAGTTGCTAGTGCTGGAGCTTCATCTATCTTTGTCCAGATTATTTTCTTATTCATACCTTATGGTTTTTACTGGTTTTAATAAATCAATAATAACTTCGTTATGCTCATTATGAATATTGATCATTTACTAAACTGTAAACTCCCAATATTAATAACTCCCATGCCTCGTTCTAACTGATTTATTCAAACCTTAAATTATATAACAATTTATTATATTAAAAAAAAGCCACGAATAATAATTCGTGGCTTTATATATTTATTTTGCGTTATTCTTACGAATTAAGTTAAGAGCAGAACCTTCCTTAAACCAATCAATTTGATTTTGGTTTAGGGTATGGTTAACAACAATCTCTTCAGTATTTCCATCAGCATGATGAAGAACAGCAGTAAGAGCTTTACCTGGGGCAAATGTTGTTATTCCTAGAATATCAATTCTATCTCCCTCTTGAATTTTATCATAATCAGCAGGATTATTAAATGTTAATCCTAACACACCTTGTTTTTTAAGATTAGTTTCGTGAATACGAGCAAAAGATCGAACAATTACAGCCTTAACACCAAGATTACGAGGCTCCATGGCAGCATGCTCACGTGAAGAACCCTCACCATAGTTTTCGTCACCAATAACTACAGAACCATTTCCTGCAACTTTATAAGCGCGAGCAGCATCAGGAACTCCTAAATACTCACCATCCAATTGATTCTTAACTCTATCAGATTCACCATTATAGAAGTTAATAGCTCCAATGAGCATATTATTAGAAATATTATCAAGGTGACCACGATATTTCAACCAAGGACCTGCCATAGAAATATGATCAGTAGTACACTTACCTTTAGCTTTAATTAATAGGTTCATTCCCAAATAATCTTCACCATTCCATTTAGCAAAAGGAGTAAGAAGTTGAAGACGATCAGAAGTTGGTGAAACCTCAACAGTTACATTACTACCATCAGCAGCAGGAGCCTGAAAACCAGCATCCTCAACAGCATAGCCATTTTTTGGAAGAGCATCACCAGTAGGAATATCTAAAGTTACTTCCTCACCTTTATCATTTGTAATAGTATCTGTAAGTGGATTAAAATCCAAACGCCCAGCAATTGCAAGAGCAGTAACCATTTCTGGAGAAGCTACAAAAGCATGAGTATTAGGATTACCATCAGCACGTTTAGTAAAATTACGGTTGAAAGAGTGAACGATTGTATTCTTAGGCTCACTTTCCTGACCCTCACGATTCCATTGACCAATACAAGGACCACAAGCATTAGTAAAAATAGTAGCACCTAATTTCTCGAAAATACCAAGTAAACCATCACGAGCTGCAGTATAACGAACTTGTTCTGAACCTGGGTTAATTCCTAAGTCTGCCTTAACTTTAAGACCTTTGTCAATAGCTTGTTGAGCTATAGAAGCAGCACGAGCCAAATCCTCATACGAAGAGTTAGTACAAGAACCAATAAGTCCCCACTCTACTTTCTGTGGCCAGTCATTTTTAGTCATCTCAGCAGTCATATCTCCAACAGAAGTTGCTCTGTCTGGAGTAAAAGGCCCATTAATATGTGGCATTAAATCGTCAAGATTAATTTCTACAACCTCATCATAATATTTTTCAGGATTAGCATAAACCTCTTCATCAGCACGTAGGTGTTGAGCGACTTTATCAGCCTCAGAAACAACATCAGCACGACCAGTTGCACTTAAGTAATCAGCCATATTTTTGTCATAGGCAAAAACAGAGTTTGTAGCTCCAATTTCAGCACCCATATTACAAATAGTAGCTTTACCAGTAGCAGAAAGTGACTCAGCACCATCGCCAAAATACTCTACAATAGCACCAGTACCACCTTTTGCAGTAAGAATACCAGCCACTTTAAGAATAATATCCTTAGCAGCAGTCCATTTATTTAGTTTACCTGTAAGTTTAATACCAATCAATTTAGGGAATTTAAGTTCCCAAGGCATATCAGCCATAACATCCACAGCATCAGCACCACCAACACCAACAGCAATCATTCCTAGTCCACCAGCATTTACTGTATGCGAATCTGTTCCAATCATCAATCCACCAGGGAAAGCATAATTTTCAAGAATCACTTGGTGAATAATGCCTGCACCTGGCTTCCAAAATCCGATTCCATATTTATTAGAAACCGACTCAAGGAAATTATAAACCTCTTTATTAGTTATTACAGCATCAGAAAGGTCATCTTTTGCTCCTTTATACGCTATAATAAGGTGATCGCAGTGTACTGATGAAGGTACTGCTACCTTTGCTTTTCCTGCGTTCATAAATTGTAAGAGTGCCATTTGAGCAGTTGCATCTTGCATTGCTACACGGTCAACCTTAAAGTCAACATAGCTTTCCTGTCTTTTAAATACAGTATTCTCCTTATTATAAAGGTGAGAATAAAGGATTTTCTCAGCCAAAGTCATTGGATGACCCAAACGCTCTCTTGTCGCGTCAACGTTCTCTTCCATTTTCTTATAAACGGAACGAACTAAATTCATATCTACTAACATATTTTATTGTTTATTGTTTGTTGTTTGTTGTTTGTTGTTTGTTGTTTGTTGTTTGTTGTTTGTTGTT
>JAOZSY010000252.1 GCA_029939445.1 Bacteroidales bacterium | reverse complement strand
CCAATTTTATATTTTAGATGCTCATGGTTCTCCAGATATCTTAAAAATGCATCAGGTTCAACTTTAAAGCCCTTTGGACCTAATTCAATAGTGCTTTCTCCATTCTGTATATATAGGTGTAAAGCGCAGCTGCCAGGGTGTTCTTTTACTTTACTAATAAATTCATTATTAAAGTTCTTATTAATGTTTTTCAAGAAAACCCTAATATTAATTTTTTTAGTTCTATCAGTTAGAACATCACCTAGCATTGATATCTCAGAAATATTTAGCTCAGACTTGCTTTTATCTCTATATGAGTCTTTTATAACAGCTTGTACATATACAAAGTTATTGAGTTGTAGCAAATGATGATATTTTAGAAAATTCTCTGTAAAAAGTGCAAAGTCAATTGTTCCTTGCTTGTCTTCTACCGAAAAGAATCCGTATTTATTTCCTGTTTTTTGCGACTCTCTAATTGTTGCACTTGTTACTACTCCTGCAAAATTAACTGGGCCATGTTTTTTGTTAATAATAAGATCCTGAATTTCAACAGTATTATTATTTACATAATATTTTACTGTAGGCGCATATGTATCAAGTGGGTGACCACTAAGAAAGAAGCCTATTAAGTCTTTCTCCAAGTTGAGCTGTTTTATATTGCTCCATTTTTCGCATTCTGGAAAATCAGGATTTTGTATTTGCACCTCTTCCATATCTCCAAAAAGTGAAGCCTGAGAAGAGTTTGCAGCAGCTTGTACACTATTTCCATGCTTTACTAATCTCTCAATAAAAGTCATGTTTTCGTTATATGGTGCAAAAAACTGGGCTCTATGTTTACTAGGATGCAATTCGTCAAAAGCTCCTGCCATTGCAAGTGCTTCAATAGCTTTTTTATTTACAGCCCTTAGGTTTATTCTTGCCAAGAAATCAAATATATCTGTGAATGCGCCATTTTGCTTGCGTTCCTCAATAATTGCCAATACGGCTGCTCCACCAACACCTTTAATTCCAGCCATTCCATAACGTATTTCTCCCTCATCATTTACCGTAAAATCAGAATAACTCTCGTTTAACTGTGGTCCAAGAACTTTTATCCCCATCCTATTGCACTCATTAAGGTAGGTTGTAAGCTTGCTTAGATCTTTAAGCTCGTGGCTCAAAACTGAGGCCATAAACTCAGCAGGGTAGTGTGTTTTAAGATATGCCGTTTGATACGAAACGTATGAATAGCAAGTGGCGTGTGACTTATTAAAAGCATATTTAGCAAAAGCTTCCCAGTCTTTCCATACTTTTTCTACTATCTTTAAATCATGACCATTTTTTTCGCAACCTTCTAAGAAAAGTACTTTTAGCTCATCCATCATGGCTATAATCTTCTTTCCCATAGCTTTTCGCAATGAGTCGGACTGTCCACGAGAGAAGCCTGCAAGCTTTCTAGATAAAAGCATGACTTGCTCCTGATATACTGTAATTCCATATGTTTCAGAAAGATATTCATCCATGCCGGGTAGGTCGTAGTGTATCACCTCTCTGCCGTGTTTTCTGTCGATAAAACTATCGATATACTCCATTGGACCTGGGCGATATAGAGCATTCATGGCAATTAAATCCTCAAATTTTGTAGGTTTTAAATTGCGAAGGTGCTTTCGCATTCCCTCAGATTCAAACTGAAATAATCCTGAAGTTTCGCCACGACTATATAGTTTGTAAGTAGCTTCGTCGGTAAGTGAAACATTCTCAATATCTACTTCAATCTTTTTGGATATTTTAATATTTTCAAGTGCATCCTTAATTACAGTAAGTGTCTTTAATCCAAGGAAATCCATCTTTAATAGGCCTACATCTTCAATAAAGTGGCCATCGTATTGCGTGGCATAATCCAATACTCCATCTTTAACATTGGCTATTGGAACATAATTATCCATATCCTCCTTGCTGATAATTATTCCGCAAGCATGTGTTCCTGTACTTCGCACCGAGCCTTCAAGTTTTCTTGAGTACTCCAATACCGAGCGAATTTCGTTAGTTCCATTATCAAGTTCTTCCTTTAACTCTGGCACCTGCGCAAAAGCTTTTGTGAGATTTGTGCCTGGTTTATCTGGTACTAATTTAGCTAATCTATCAGCCTCAGGTAAAGGTAGTTTCTGTACTCTACTTACATCTCTAATTGAAGACTTTGCCGCCATCGAACCAAAGGTTATTAGGTGGGCAACTCGCTTTGCTCCATACTTTTCTTTTACCCATTTCAGAACTTTCTCTCTTCCCAAATCATCAAAGTCAATATCAATATCTGGCATTGATATACGATCAGGGTTTAGGAAACGCTCAAAAAGTAGATTGTATTTTATGGGGTCGATATCTGTTATTCTCAAACAATAAGCAGCAGCAGATCCAGCGGCAGATCCACGGCCAGGGCCAACAGAAACGCCCATATCGCGGGCTGCCTTTAAGAAATCCCACACAATAAGAAAATAACCAGGGAAGCCCATTTTCTTTATGGTTTCTAATTCAAAATCAAGTCTTTCAACTACTTCAGCATTAAGGTCGTCTCCCCATCGCATTTTTGCACCTTGGTATGTGATATGACGCAGATACTCATCCTCTGATGTAAAAGGCTCAGGAAGAGCAAAATCGGGCATAATAGGCTTGTGATTCAGCTCAAAAATCTCTATCTTATCATTTATTTCTTGTGTATTGCGTATGGCATCGGGTATGTCACCAAAAATATCCTTCATTTCTTGGCGAGTTTTCATCCACTCTTGACCCGTATATTTCAATCGGTTGGGATCTTCAATATCTTTCCCCATATTCAAGCATACAAGCCTATCGTGAGCCAATGAATCTTCCTCGTTTAAATAATGAACATCATTAGTTGCAATAATCTTAATGTTATTTTTTTCAGCTATTTCTATTAATTGCTTATTTACAAAATTCTGATCCTTAATGGTTTCAGTATTCATATCTGCATCGGTAGCTTTGTGGCGTTGAAGCTCTATATAGAAATCATCGCCAAATATCTTCTTAAATCTTATTGCAGTTTTCTCAGCCTCCTCAAATGTTGATGTGGTGATTTTTTTTGCTATTTCTCCTCCCAAACATGCCGAAGTTGCAATTATGTTCTCATGATATTTTTCTATCAACTCCCAGTCAATCTTAGGCTTATGATAAAAACCTTCCGAAAAAGCTAAACTTGATAAGCGAATAAGATTTTTGTAACCAGCCTTATTCTTTGCCAAAAGTATTAAGTGGTAACTGCCTTTATTTGCTGGATTTTTATCGTGACGAGTGTTTAATGCTACATAAGCTTCCATTCCCAAAATAGGCTTTATCCCAGCCTTAGTTAGCGAATTATGAAAATCCTTAACTCCATACATATTTCCATGGTCGGTAATGGCAACTGCGGTTTGCCCATCTTTCTTAGCTTTTTGGGCTATAGTATTTACCTTGGTCATCCCATCCAAAATGGAATATTGTGTATGTAGATGTAAATGAGTGAAATTTGGTAGCTCGTCATCCTTAAATGGAACCTGATTGCTTAAAAAACTTGATTCAGTATCTGATTCTTGCTTTTCGCTTTCATCATCTTCGGCAAAGCTATCGTTACTGTATGGTTGTGTGTTCAGCCCAATGGGTTCAATGGGAGAGGGGTTTGCTTTCTTAAATTGTTGTAACTCTTTCTCGGTAATCTGTAGTTTATCAATACTTATTACAGATATTCTTACTAATTCTAAAAAACAACGAGTTT
>JAOZSY010000063.1 GCA_029939445.1 Bacteroidales bacterium | reverse complement strand
ACCAAAAGTCCAATTACTTGCATTAGTAGTATCCTTTATATTCTGCGCATGCAAACTAGAGCTATATATTATTAATAATATGCTGTATATCAATAATCTAATACTGTGATGTTTCATTAATTTTTAGTGTTAGTTACTCCCTCAAATTTATAATACAATATTAATAAAAATTTGAATACAATATGGAATATTTATAATAAATAATAGGGGTGAAGAGTGAAGGCTTGTTATTTATCATTTTTTTAAAAAACCACATAAGGCACAATAGGAACATAGGCCACAGAGATTTTCTTATGTTTTCTATGTAGCTTATGTGTCTATGTGGTGGTTCTCTATCCTTTTTAAAAAACCACATAAGGCACAATAGGAACATAAGGACTCAATGGGTTCGCTCACATTATTAAATGTTTAATTGCTTATTTGAGTATTTGCCTGCCTATCGGCAGACGGTTTAATCGAGAGAAAGCATCGTAAATCTAATTTCATCTTTTCCTTTATAAACAAACCACATAAGGCACTGAAGGGACATAGGACACAGAGAGTTTTTCTTATGTTTACTATGTAGCTTATGTGTCTATGTGGTTCTTCTCCTTTATCCTTTTCCTTCTCCTTCTCCTTTTTCCTTCTCCTTTGCCGCCTTAACCTCCACAACATTCTTCTGATTTTTCCCAGTAATATGATCAATTGCCTTATCAATAGGGTTTCTTAAGTCCACACCCTTCTGACTTGGCACTGTAGACATATTTCCATCGCGTGATGCAACATATTTCGGAGACAATATTTCTACATTAGCATCATTAAACACTTGCAATAAATTCTTATTTAGCTCTGAATATATTGCTGCCATTTTTGAAGCCTGCTTAGTATATATGTTAAGCTCGTATGTTACATAGCTTTCATCAAGGCTGGTTTGCAACACAAAAGGCTTAGGTGACTTTTGCACCAGGTGAGTTAATTTTGCAGCTTTAATAAGCAGTTTATTAACTCTATCAAGCTCCACATCGTAGCCTAAGGTCACAAATGTATGCAGAATAAGTCCATCACCTTTAGCATTAGCAGTAAAATTAACCAAATGATTACTAATAACATTAGAGTTTGGAATAGTAACCTCTTCATTTTTAGCAGTTTTTAGTCTTGTCACCAACATGGTTTTATCAATCACATCTCCCACAATTCCCATCACCTCAACCCTATCACCAATTTGAAAAGGGCGCATATAAGTAATAACGATTCCTGCTACTACATTAGAAACTGCAGATGTAGAGCCCAAAGAAAACAGAACTCCTAGAAAAAGTGACACTCCTTTAAAAGCAGGAGAGTCAGAACCTGGCAGATGTGGAAACATCATTACTAAGCCAAAAGCATATATTATTACTCCTAAAATCTTTTTTGTAGGGCTAGCCCAATCTTTAGGGAAATTCGCAAACTTTATATTTTCAGCTTCTATATCATCAAATATATCATGAGAGACCCTCACAAAATACCTTGTAACATAGAATATTATAATGATAAAAAATAAATCAGGAAGAAAATTTATAAATCCATTTGCTATGTATAATACAGGAGTTTCAATATAAGAATAAAACAAGTGCACCCATCCTTGGGTAGCTGGAATAAAACTAAACATCAAAGGCAAATATGTGAAAAGTACAACTATTAAAAGTATAATTCTCGATGATGAGGATATAAAAACAAAAATATTCTTTGTATTCTTTGGAATAAGATATTTGATAATATTATTGCGTCTTTTTAGCAGCTTTCTATCATATTTAGATAAACGCTTATTTAGATGCCTAAAAACAATATTAATAATAAGAATTATAAGTATTAACCCTACAAAAGTTAGTATTGTATATCCTATACGCTTAAACCATTCCTCAGAAGATAAATTATACTTATAGTTGTATAATGATTTATAAAGAGCAGAGATTCTATTACTAGCAAGATTACTAATTGTACTATTTTCGTAGCTAGCATCCTTATCTCCTACAACAAATAGCAAGTTCTCATCAAAACTAACAGTTATAATATCACCATTAAGTTCAGACAATATAGTATCCCTCTTTTCATCAAAATTATTTACTAGTGTTTCTAATCTAGCATTCACCATAGAAACACGCACTTGAAGTCTATTACTGTTATAACTCTTCAAAAAGAAAACTGTATCACTTCTCAAAACCACAGGAATAGAATCCAATACTTTTTCCTGTACCAAAATTGTATTTTGTTCTTGAATATTTAAAGTATCATTTTTCAGTGTATCACTCTGCGAAACAGCGTAAAATGGAATAAGAAATAATAAATATAGGGATAGAAATTTTGTCATAATAAAAAATTAAATTTGAAATGTAAATATACTATTTTTATTAAAAGTATTTATAATATAACTCTATTTAACAATTATCTTGGAAACGGTATATTCCTTAGAATCAAATACTACAGTATATGAAGCTCTGGGCCAGCTGCTGACATCAATTATACTCTTATCCGACAAATCATTACTTATTGCTTGATAAATACACTTCCCAAGCATATCATATATTTTAATGTTTCCATGTTGTTTTTGTAATTTATTCTCAATAATAATTTTATTACTAATAGAATTAAAGAATATATTTATTTCTTCAGAGTTATCTTTAGATTTCTTTATTCCAGATGGGAAATCAATAGAAACAGTATCTTCAAATTCCAGATTGTAATTACACCTTATAAAGTACACTCCAGAATGCACCATATCATAACTAGTTGAGGTACCAATAATAAGATAATGAATATCGCCATTGGAGGTGTCAGTAGTTACAGAGTATGCAAACTCATCGCCCAGAGAGCCTGTGGCAAAACCATCAATCCAAGCACCATCATATCTATTAACCAAATCGCAAAATATATTATCTCCCTCACTACCATATTTCTGAGTTTTGCCAAAAGCCAAAATATTTTCTCCATGAAATGCTAGAGTATTAAATCGAGCTTCCATTTGTTGAGTTAAGGTGCTTTCATTCCAAATTTGCTGATTAGCTTTTGTATATCTACGGAGCAAATAATCTTGGTATAAATCGTTAGTATCGCGTTGGTAACCACCTGCATAAAAAGTAGAATCAGCCGCCACTTTAATATCCATAAAGCAACCATCGGTAGAGTCTTGAACCACTATTTGGGATATACTATCCCCTTGAGAATTACAACGGAATAAGAACGGGTCGTTGGAGCCATTGCCATAATTTTGTGAATTTCCAACACATATTATATCATTATTGGGAGTTTGCGCTATGGCATAAAAGGCATCTTTTTTATCTCCTCCAACAGTTTTAGACCATATAATATCACCAGAAGTACTAATTTTTAGAATCCAAGCATCACTATGTTGGTTTGCATAGGAATATGTTTCGCCAACAAGTATAATCGTAGTATCATTAATTAAGGAAATACCATTTCCATAATCCCAATCTTGCCCTCCAAAGTATTTCTTTGTAATAGTAGTTCCTGAACTATCCATTGCTATAAACAGCATTTGGTATGAATTCCCCGATTCTGACGTAGAAGTTCCAACTATATAGGTATTACCTTTAGAGTCGGTGGTAGCAGCACGAGCAACGTCAATACCACCATAGCCCATGGTTTTATGCCAAGAGAAATTTGCATTACTATCCAAAGCAATATACCAAATATTATTACTACCCCAGCCCCACGCACCAGTATTAGCTATAATTCGGTATGTTTTATTGGGCATTCGGAAAGCTGCAATTCCTTCGTCGTAAGAGTTAGCACTAAACATTTTAGAGAATGTGCCTTCTTGAGCATAAGAATTTATAAAAAACAATAACCCCAAAAGAAATAGAATAGACTTTGGATGATTCATTATTGTACTGCTTTTCTGATTTTTACTAACTGAGTTAGTAATTCTTCAAGCTGATCAAGAGGAAGCATATTTGCACCATCAGATTTTGCAATCGAAGGGTTTGGATGAGTCTCAATAAAAAGCCCATCAACACCAACCGCAACTCCTGCTTTAGCAATTGTTGGAATTAGATCAGGTCTGCCGCCAGTAACACCAGCTTCCTGATTTGGTATTTGAAGACTATGGGTACAATCAAGCACAACATCAGTTCCAAAGCCCTGCATTGTAGGAATTCCACGATAATCTACTACCAAATCTTGATAGCCAAACATTGTACCTCTATCGGTAAGCATTACCTTTTCGTTTCCAGCTTCTCTAATCTTTTGCGCGGCATGTATCATCGACTCAGGGCTAAGAAACTGCCCTTTCTTTACATTTACAACTTTACCAGTTTTGGCAGCAGCAATAAGCAAATCTGTTTGTCGGCAAAGGAAAGCAGGGATTTGTAGTACATCAACATATTGAGCAGCTATAGCAGCCTCTTCGGCAGTATGAATATCGGTAACCACAGGAATATTAAATTTCTTTCCTATCTCTTGAATTATTATCAGCGCCTTTATATCTCCAATACCTGTAAATGACGACATTTTAGAACGATTAGCCTTTCGGTATGATGCTTTAAAAACAAAAGGAATTCCAAGCTTATCGGTAATCTCTACAATGCGCTCAGCAATCTCAAAACCCATAGTTTCATTCTCTAAAACACATGGCCCTGCCAATAGGAAAAAATTATTATTTCCTTTATTTTTTATATTTGGTAATAGTTTTTCTATCATCATTCTAAAATTTATAGTTTAATTGTGCAAAACCACCTACTCCCGAAAACTTATGTCCAAAAAAACCAGAAATATATCGCGTTTGCAAATCCACAACAAAATTATCATTTATTTCCATACAAAGCGATACTCCAAAGTTTAATTTTGTATAACCTCCATAATTTGCATTGGCTCCAATATGGTATTTATCCAAAATATGGTATATTGCTCCCAATTGATAATATGGAGAATATAGCCCAAAAAGCTTATGTCTCAGCCTTCCCTTAGCACTAATTTTTCTTGTAAGATAATGTTCATAATAAATATCAATTTCAATAGGAGTAAGAGTTGAGTGAGGCCCAATATGACCATTTTCTATAATATAATTGTGTAAGCTATCATTTACTGTAGAGGCAGAAGTAGATGTAGGCTCAGACATATCAAATATATTATCAATCACCACTCCCTCAAATAATATTTCCTCCTCAGATTCATAAAGCACCGAATTCTTATTCCAATATATAAATCCAATATTTGCAATTTCAAAAACAAACTTATGCTTATACTCCTTTTCTATCTCATAAAAAAGATCCAAACCCATACCAATTCCTTGTATTCTTCCCGAATTTTTTCCAATATATCCTGATTCTAAATATTCAATCTCTCCTTTGAATTCTACTAACTCTCCAGTACTATCAGTATAAAGTTCGGCAGTAGGAGCCTGGAATTCTTCAAATTGATTTCCAAAATTTATCGCTATTTGAAAGCCAAACTCACTATGTTTTTCTTCATTTTCCTTAAAAAGACCAAACTTCAGTTGCGTATATTGCATAAAGTTATATGTGGTTTTGCTCAAGTCAGCACTTTCTCCTGCAAAGGCTTTATTACCATTCATAACTAGCAAATACCCATCATCAGTAAAATCAAAATCGTGATGCAAATGCCACTCAATGGCTGTGGAAAAACCCACATTTTTTTTACCAAACAGCTCGCCAGTAAATCTACGATATTGAATAGCAAAATCTATAGTATTTCCTATATGGTTTGGGCCATTATCCAATAGTGCATAATTTTCATCAATCAACTCTTGATCAATTGTGCCTCCATAAATAAATTTTCTCAAAAACTCATTATTCAATACTGACCCCAAATCATAATCATATTTTATCTTTATCTGATTTGCTTTATGCGATTGATGATGCTCTCCCTCAATTTCTATTAATGTATCACTGGCAGTATGCTTTTTCTCAGTATTGTTTTGAGAAAAAGCTTGCATATTAAGAACTGCAATAAAAGCTATAATAAGTCTATATTTCATATACAAAATCCCCCACTACTTTAATATCCAAATTATAATGCTCATACAATTTATACTGCTTGTTTTCTATCGAATTAAGCCTTGCTTTAATAAGCATATTACTATTATTCTGCAATGTTCTTAATAACTCCTCTGTAAGTTTTATCCTGATTTCTGACTTAAGAATAGTACTAACAACTCCTGAGCCATCAACCTCAGCACCAATAATAAAAGTATTGTCCTTAAACAAAGAATCTATGATAGCATCCTGGCTATCTAGAATATACATTTGCATATTCAAATCAAAAGGAAAACCATTTTTTAAATATATATTCAAATAACCACCTTTAATTCCATCATCATCAATATATATCTTTGCTTTATCCCTAATCACTAAATTATTGGCACTAAAATTAAGAGGGATTTCTAAACTAACCTTAGCCTCAAGTCCTTTATCAAAATAAATAAAATCGTTTCCAGCACTAATATTTCCTAGAGGATTAATAATGCCACTCACCGAAATAAGTAATGAGTCAGGCTGAATTTCTATCATCTCATCGAGATTAGAATTCGTAATATCATATTTATAATGTTTAGAATATACTGGATAATCCTCCATACCACTTTCACTACCTCTTTGCAAATTCAAACTAGAGCCAATAATTGGGTGATTAAGAGATATTTCTGTATTTGTACTATTATTTTTAGATGATAACTTACTAAATATCAGAGTCATGTCTACTCCCAAAAAGTTATATAAATCAAGTGTGGCTTTAGCATTATTAAGATCAAAACTACCACTTACAAAATTCCCAAAGGTATGAATTGACGAAGATGAAGTAGATGATATATTTTGAGTCCCTAAGTATCCAAAAGCATATTCAGGAACAAACTCATCAAAAACAGAGACTATCATTATCGTATCTTCAGGAGCTACAATTGCGGTATCGGCATCAGGGTGAATCCAAACTGTAGTTTGTGCATAAAGAGTATTGAAAGCATCATTATTTGGACCTCTAAGGTCAAGGTCGTAATCATCAAGTATTATTTCTTTTATAACAGTGGTTGCTACACCTCCTATGGCTGCATCAACTTGCTCCTCAACTTCAAAAATAGCTCCATCCTTAGTAGCGCTATAAAGCTCATATTTTACCAATAATGGCTGCTTTACATAATTTGAAACATAGAATTTAAGTTTAGCACGCTTAGCTCTTGATTTGGTGAGTTCCAAAGCTCCAAAATTAACCTTACTTACAGCTTCTTTCTGAATTACTTTCTGCCCGGGAGGAATTGTAAATATTTGGGGCACACTAAAAATATCTACGGCAATGGTATCATCTACTTCAACTATTGAATCCATATTCAACATATCAATATACTCTTCAACCACTACACTCACCGACTGATCAGGGTTAGAAACAATATATTCCGCACCAAATATATCATCAACACCCATTTCGGAAGTAACTATAGGTATAAGCACATCGGTTTGCCAATGCGTTTCTTTCTTCGCACAACCAATTGATAACATTATTATAAATAGTAGTAGTATTCTATGCTTCATTCTATAATATTTACTTTTCTCTGATATTTACAACTCCCCTTTTAATCTTACTAATATTACTATTTGCGTCCCAAATATTAATAATCCAATTTGCCATATCAGAAATCATTTTCTGACTCACATCACCTTTCTCATTATATTCCTGAGGAAAGGATTTCTCATCACCAGCTATAAATAAATGGTTAAGACCTTTATAAGCTATAAAAGTTTGATCCTTAGATTGAGCTTCCTTAGAATTGCAATACCATAAATTAAAATCATTATAAACACTTACCTGATAATCGCGTACACCTTGCATTATTAGCACTGGCATTTGCAAATTATTAATAATAGCTAATGGTTTATATTTATTTAAACTCAGCCAAAAGTCTGTGTCTTTAATTAATGGCAATTCTACAATCTCTCCCTTGGCAATATATTCTTCCAATTTCTTTACATCAGCAACTTTCTTTTTCATTGCCTGAATTTCCTTTTTCTCTTCATCACTGATACCATCCTGAGAATAAATATATTTATACTGCTCTATTATTAAATCCTCAAGCGGACGTGCATTTGCTGCAAGCATAATAATAGCATCCACAGAGGATGATTTTTGAGCAATAGCAGGAGCCATATATGCACCAAGACTATGACCAACAATTATACGTGGAAGATATTCAAGGCTATCAATCCTACTTGCAAAATCTGCTGCGGCAATAGCATCATTCACAACTATATGATTGATATCTGTTTTTAGTTTCTCATCCAATAAACCCTGTTGAGCCAAAAATGAACGCTTGTGATATCTAATACTTGCAATACCATATGCAGCAAGTTTATTGGCAATTTGCTTAAATATTTTATTTGGGCCAATAGTTTCGTCCATATCGTTGGGTCCTGAGCCATGCACAAGAATAACTATTGCCTTTGATTTCATGTTTTTAGGAGTACATAATATAGCTGGAAATTCTATTCCATCATTTACAAAACTAAACTCTGTCTCGTTAAAAGTTTTGGTACTCTCAGCAGCAGCTTGTGCTGTACGATAAGGGATAAAAAATATACCAGCAATTTTATTTTCAGCATTAAAGTTCAGGCGATATTTCAAATAGCTTTTTTCAAACTCTAGTACTTGATCCACCATAAGGTTTCCACTAACCGCTCCAACTACCAAGGTATCAACTTTAACTAAAGCCCCAATTTGCGATGTTATTTGCTTCCAAATAGTTGCAGTAATCTCCGCACTTAGTTTTTCAGAAACAATAGTGTCGTAATTTTGATATAAAGAATCTGATTGTCCATTATTTAACCATTGCAAACTTTGCTCAGCAATTCTTATACAAACAGTTTTTGTTTGAGCTCTCGTTTGCACAAAAGATATTATAAAAATGATGAAAAAAATTAATTTTAATAGTTTCATGGAAACATTAGTTTAATCATGCGAATGTATGGATTTTTTATCAAAATAATCTATGATTATTGTTTTATAATTAGTCATAAATTAATAACCATATTTCTCCCATCTATCTTTTAACCATTGTCGAGTTTGCTTCTCTCTAGCATTATTTCCTGGCTCGTAAATAGCATGTCCCTTTAGCTGCTCAGGCATAAATTCCATATCTATAAAATTACCCTCATGCTTGTGCGCATATTTATAATCATCGCCATAGCCAATATCCTTCATCAGCTTAGTTGGTGCATTTCGCAATTGCATGGGAATTGGTAAATCACCTGTTTTTTGAACCAAAGCTTGAGCCTCATTAATTGCCATATACGCTGAATTACTTTTGGCAGAAGTAGCAAGAAAGACAACTGTTTGCGAAAGAATAATTCTACTCTCTGGCCAGCCAATTTTATTCACTGCATCAAAGCATGTATTTGCCATTAATAGGGCATTAGGATTTGCATTTCCAATATCTTCGGAAGCTAAAATCAATAGCCTACGTGCAATAAACTTAGGATCTTCGCCACCCTCAATCATACGAGCAAGGTAATAAACTGCTGCATTGGGGTCGCTACCACGTATGGATTTTATAAAAGCCGAAATAACATCATAATGCATCTCCCCTCCTTTATCGTAGATGGAAAGATTTTGCTGAATAATATTTTTTACCTTTTTATCATTTACAATAATCTTTCCAGGAGCAGAAGTCATAAGAGTAGTAACCACAAGCTCTAAGGCGTTAATAACTTTACGAGCATCGCCTCCTGATATTCTAAAAAGAGCATTGGTTTCTGCAATTTCTATTTTTCTCCCTATTTCTTCCTCCAAAGCCTTAACTATAGTAATAGTAAGCTGCTCTAAATCTTCTACTTCAAGATGTTTCAGGATATATACCTGACAGCGGGAGAGCAATGGCGATATTACTTCAAAAGAAGGGTTCTCGGTAGTAGCACCTATTAGGCGAACTATACCCTGCTCCACTGCTCCAAGTAGCGAATCCTGCTGCGATTTGCTAAATCTATGAATCTCGTCAATAAATAGAATTGATTGCCCAATAGTAAGCTTAGCTTTACTAATTACTTCGCGCACATCTTTCACCCCTGAGTTAATTGCAGAAAGGGCAAAAAAGCTCATATCCATACGCTCCGCAATAATATTTGCCAAGGTGGTTTTCCCAACTCCTGGAGGTCCCCAAAGAATCATTGATGGAATATTTCCACTATCAATGGCATTTCTAAGTATTGCTCCTTTTCCAACAAGGTGCTGCTGACCTAGGTATTGATCAAGAGTTGATGGGCGTAGGCGCTCGGCTAATGGTTTCGACATTCTTTATATTTAATTTATGCTG
The DNA here is from genome assembly GCA_029939445.1 of Bacteroidales bacterium. Lineage (GTDB taxonomy): Bacteria > Bacteroidota > Bacteroidia > Bacteroidales > UBA1556 > UBA6267. The sequence goes on along the minus strand of JAOZSY010000063.1, from coordinate 2,431 downwards.
CGAATATAAGGATAAAAGAACTGCATAAGGCAGTATTATAAGAACCACATAAGACACATAAAGAACATAAAGTCTCATAAGTTTCTAATTCAACCTTTTTTTACTAAACCCTAAGTGCAAGAATCTATATAAAATATTTTTCTAATACATTACAGTTACCGTTCCCCTATAAATTCTAATCTCTCCTGTTTTAATAGCAACAGCCTTAATTACATAAAAATACACCCCTGATGTTACAAGCTCGCCATCAATACGACCATCCCAGTTTTCGGACCCTCTATTATCAAATACCAAATTACCCCAACGGCTAAATATCTGTGTTTCAAACTCCCATTGCTCTTGGTTTTCGTATTCAAATATATCGTTATAGCCATCATCATTGGGGGTGAATATGTTGGGGATTATTAGCGAATCCGCTTTATTTGCACTATCTAAGTCGCATTTATACAATCTTACATCATCAATATAGATATATACCGCCACTGAATCGGGATTATAGTCCGTAGGATTGCACTCAAAGTTGCCTATGGTTAAGTAACGTTCTCCACCTTTAGCAGTGAAGCTCCCATGTACATGAATCCAGTTTATAGTGTCCCTATTGAGCACAAGTGATGTTTCATAATTTGGAGTTGAGCAAATATTTAATAGAAATAATCCTCCAGAGCTAAGTGTGTCAATATTTCTATAGACTATAGTGTCTGTTATTAGAATCTCTATATCAATATTAGAATTATATTTGAATTTTTTCGTATTAGTGTAATTCCAGTAATTATGCTCTGCAATAGAATAATAGAAATCTATGCAATATATTTGGTGTTTTAGGTTTTGTTTTAATTCTATTTCAATGTATTCTTTGTATTGTTGTTCCAATATTGTTCTTGAATATTTACTTTCATTTAGTACAATTCCAGAATAGCTATTTCCATTATTAGCTAGTTGTTTGCCCCAATAATTAGAAGGAATTTGACAACTAAAGTGTTGTCCACAAGTATTAAATAAATCAGAAGAACCTTTTTTATATAAATTTGTTTGAGCTTTATGCATGTGCATAGGTGTAAACCATCTTACACAAGATGTGTCAATATTGCCAAGAGAAAAAGGGCAAATAGAAATTTGCTCAAACCCATAATTAGGCACAAGGTTGGTTTGTGCAATAGATATGTTGTATAGTTGAATAAATAGTAATATGAATATAGTTTTTATCATAAATTATAAAAAAATGGAATAACCTCATATTTGAGGCTATTCCATAATAGATTATTGTTGAATTATAAATTTACCTTTTTCTGTAAAGCCATTATCATAGCTTATATTATATATATACATTCCTGTTTTTAGAGTTTTTAAATTAATAAACTCCATTTTTTGAGTCATTTGCTGCTCTGCAACCAATTGCCCAATGGTATTATATATGTTAATTATTGCATTATAGCTATCTAATGTGTTCATTACCTCAATATATAAAACATCCTTTGCTGGGTTAGGAAATACTCTTATAGTAGTTTGTTTTGCTTGTGGTGCCATATCAGCCATACGCCAGTTAATCTCATTGTTATCAGGGTCAAAATCTAACATAACTCTAGCTGTATATACACCATAACCCCCCTTATAAGGGGTTAGATTGGCAATATTAATATAATTATTTTGTTGCATTGCAATCGTATTAATTAAAATATTTCCTCTATTATTTTCCTAGCCATAAAGTTGTAAAGATATAATATTTTATCAATACATTATAGTTACCGTTCCCCTATAAATTCTAATCTCTCCTGTTTTAATAGCAACAGCCTTAATAACATAAAAATATACTCCTGATGTTGCTTTTTCACCTTTAATAAAACCATCCCAGTTTTCGGACTCACTATTATCAAACACCAAATTGCCCCAACGACCAAATATTTGAGTTTCAAACTCCCATTGCTCTTGGTTTTCGTATTCAAATATATCGTTATAACCATCGCCATTGGGTGTGAATACATTCGGGATTATTAGCGAATCCACTTTATTTGCACTATCAGGGTCGCATTTATATAATCTTACATCATCAATATAAATATATACTGCTACCGAATCGGGATTATAATCTGAAGGATTACACTCAAAATTGCCTATGGTTAAATATCGCTCTCCACCTTTAGCGGTGAAATTCCCTTGCACATGAATCCAGTTTACTGTGTCTTTATATGATACAAGAGATGTTTCATAATTTGGGGTTGAACAGATATTTAAGGGTTGAGGATTTCCTGATTGCAAATACCTTTTTACTATTGTATCTGTAAGTAAAACTCCTAATTTTATTGGATGATATTTTAACCTTTTTATGTTTATTACATCCCATTCAAAATATTCAGATATTGAATATTCTAGGTGAATACAATAGGTTGTTTCTACAATAAGAAAGTCGTTTATTTGTATTTCTAAATACTCTTTA
>JAOZSY010000251.1 GCA_029939445.1 Bacteroidales bacterium | reverse complement strand
CCTGCTTTCATCATTACCGATGATAAAGGTAACGACTTTTTTGAGCAGTTATAATACTGTATTAAATATATAATTTAGAAAGCCATATTTGAAAAAAAATATGGCTTTTTTTTGAATTTAGATTATTACATAATGCCTTTTATGTTTCTAAGCTATAGGTACAATGCCAAATTATAAGTAATACTGATATTCCTGTCTGCCGATTCAGGCATGCAATGAATAATATCGACAAGTTTGCTTCTTAAATAGGAAGGATAAACTTATTATTTGATTTCTCAACTCTTGATTTGCATAATAAAATACACTTTTAAGGAATGGTGAATTAAAATAGAAAATAATAGAAATACTTTGCGCTATACGTATATATATATATATATGATAGTCAGTTATATAACACTAAAAAGTTAACGTTATAGGTAGTTTATATTTAATAAAAAATACCTAATTTATACCTAATTTAATTTTTAAAAATACCTAATATTCTATCTATATTTGTTGGCGGAGATCAAAATTAACAACCGTGTTTTATGATATAGTGGTATTAATTCTGGTTATTGCAACATTTAAGTATTAAAACTGAGTATAAAATGGTTTATCATTTTATTGATTAAAGTAATAAATAGTTTTTGCAAACTGTTTGTTACAGATATGATAGTATTATTAAGCCTAGCGAGCTGAAGGGATACGATCTGATGTTTTTGTTAAAATGCAAAAACAAAAAAGCCCTCGAAAGATGGCTACACAGAAACGACTAAATTAATGTTTAACTAAAAAATCAAGGGCGCTGCAAAGATAGGTATAATGTAAGATGTAATAATATGATTATTAGCATCTATCGATAGTTTAAGCATATCAACTATTAACACGACATATGTATGCCATTTTATTAGGTTGCAATAGATAATTATTAAAACATACAGAAATTTATTTATATTTAGTAAAATGTGATTATTCAAGCTTACATCATTTTTTCTTTTTTTAATGATGTTGTACAAGGTGACTTTTTATAAAAAAAGAAAATATTTTTTATGTTATGAATATGATTAAAACGAGACTAACAGTAATGATGATATTTGGTGTTATTATATTATCAAGTTGTGGAAAAGATGAGGAAAATACCTCTACATTAAGTTTAAAAACAAATACTAGTGAAACAAAGTCGCTTCAAGGAATAGAGAAAATTGAGGAAGCTGAAAGATACACTCTTGATTATAGAAAGAATTTAGTGAATAACGTACCAGTCATTGAAGATGTCTGGGAGATGCAAGGTTTTATTTTTGATGAATCCTTTCTTCCCACATTGGTTGAATTAAGTTCTACAGTAAGTGAGGCTGCAGATACAATAACTATTATTGCATTAGACATAGAGGATAATTCATATAGGATAGAATTTACAATGACACCTTATGTTTCAATCGAAAAGTTAGGTGATATGAAAAGGTGGCCTACAGCTAATGAATGGACTTGCTTAGGTATTACTCTTGCAGGTTCAGCTTTATCTGCTGGTGCTGGATTGTATTTTACTATAGTAAATTTTGCAGCTATTTGTGCAGTTGAGGATGAACCAAAAATGGTTAAAGTTGAAGGTTGGTATAATATGGGAAAAGAATTTTCCTTCGAAGAAGTTGTTTTTGAAGGAACTAGTTGTACTCATATGGATGCTAAGTTACAAATTTATGAAAAAGGAGAAGACCCTGTTTTTATTGCTAAGGGGTTAATTAAGGGTGATTATGACAATTCTGTTGTCTTTACAGAACCTTTTAATACTCCTTTAATTGAATGGGATAGTATTGGAAACCCTGGTGATTTGACAACAATACCAAATCAAGTTCTTAAGTTGAATGAGTTATATGGAGAAGATTCCCCATATATACTTAAAAGTACTCGAAATGCATTAATAGGTGAATTAATAAGATTGACAAAAAATGAGTAATTATCTTATAAAGAATCTTAAATTGTATACTAATAAACTATTAGTTAAGTAATAATTATAAAAATTATTTTTATGAATAAATTTTTAAATTTAAAGATGTATAATGTGACGTGCCCTAATTGTGGTTATAGATATTCAGTAAAACAATATTCAAAGGAACTTTTTTTTAAACCTATTTGGCAAAGTTGGAGTTGTGATAAATGTGGAACTCCAATAAAATTTGATCCAAAAAGACGAATAATAAAAGCCATTATAATATGTATAGCTTTATTTTCTGTTTTTCAAATCAAAGATTATTTCGAAATGGGATTGTTTTATATGACAATATCAATTTTGTTTTTATTATTGACTACTATTTTATTAACATTATTCGATAAGATAGTATTGTCAAATAAATATAAATAATAGTTTACCTAGCATTTTATTAATTGGAAGGAGATTATGGTCCGATGAATGGCTATATAACTGATGATTATATTGAAAGTCTTGATGCAGATTGTACGCCCATAAGTACAGGGTTTGTTACTACGTTTTATGTTTCTTGGAAGCCAAGCGATGGAGTGGTTCTTAACGAAAAGGGGCTACGTGGGAGAGCCTGTTAAAGTTGGAGGAGAATCAATAATGGCATTGCCTTTTATTCTTGTGCGCGATATGTCACACTATAATTAATTTATGATAAGTGTACCCACATTTATTACATATATTTGTGGGTGCATTTTTAGGTCAATACGAATTTATAAAAAATAGAATTAATGAAAATAGTATTAATAATAGGCTTATTAATGATATCTATAATTGCGAAGTCGCAAAATAATGATAATGTGGTAGATATTAAAAATAATGATATTAAGCTTAAGCTTGGATTTGAGTTTAAACATTTATACCAAGTACCTACAAATAATACTAATGCCTTGGTTGATCCAGAGATAGAAAAGAATAGACCAATTGATACTAATGATTACTATTCTCCATTTATGCATAGTGCTTTATATTTTGGAATAAACTATGAAATAAACTTTAAAGAAAAGTATAAACTTAATTTCACGACTTTTTTTGAACAGAGGAATTGGTCTATGGGAGTAAATAATAAATTTTTCTACAAATATTATCCTCAATTTAGTTTTATGGTGAATGATACTATTGTTTTTAAAAAAGCATCAATACCAATAAAAGCTAAAATGGGAAATATGCATATTTTAGATGAAATGCAAACTGGCCTAAAAGCTTATAATGTAGATATACAAGGCTTAAATTTTGTAGCGCAATATAAGAGATTTGGGTTTAATGTTTTATATCTTGCTAGTTTGGATTTCAATGTTGGTTTATGTACTGATTAGTTTATTAGAGCAAAATTGCAGTATAATTTTGATTTAGAAAACACCGAAGCGTTACTTTCTACAGCTTTATCCTATGAATATAATAAAAACAAGTTTGATAAAAATAGTTATACTAATCTTGGTAATAGTAGTAATATGGGTCTAGTAGTAAACTATAATATTTCTGATAGATTTAAATATTATTTTATTACAGAGTATAAAATATCAAATTCAACATCCAATAAATTTCAGGGTTCAAATATGGCTTTTGTGTTATCAATGCAGTATGATTATACTGCAAATAATCACAAGATTATAATAAATCCCAAATTAAGATATTATGGATATGAATTTCGTAAGCTTGATTATAATAAAAGCTATTATTTGTATCGACATACAAATTCTCTTTTTGATGGGGCGGTTTATTTTTATGCATTAAAGAACTATTATCGACCAGTATCGCAATATGCTTTATATG
>JAOZSY010000062.1:3962-12763 GCA_029939445.1 Bacteroidales bacterium | reverse complement strand
AAGAAATAATTCCTGTACCAATAGGTTTTGTTAAAATAAGCATATCACCATTATGAGCTCCAATATTTTGCATAATCTTGTCAGGATGAATTACACCGCTAACCACCATGCCATACTTAGGCTCATTATCATCAATTGAGTGCCCACCAAGAATATTAATTCCAGCTTCTTTAGCCTTATCCTGTGCTCCTCGCAGTATTTCTTCAAGAATAGTAAGTGGTAATCTATTCTGTGGAAAACCAACTATATTTAATGCGAAAATAGGTTTTGCTCCCATTGCATAAATATCGCTCAGTGCATTGGTTGCAGCTATGGCTCCAAAATAATATGGGTCGTCAACTATTGGAGTGAAAAAATCTAATGTTTGCACCAAAGCCAAATCATCAGTCAAGGAATAAACACAAGCATCATCCGACGACTCTTTTCCAACTAATACCTTAGCATCAGTAGGTTTATCAAGTTTTTGTAATACTTTTTCCAAATCCTGTGGGCGCAACTTACATGCACAACCTCCTCCTGAAGTGAAATTAGTCAAGCGCACATCATCATGTGCTATCATTGTAGGCACATCAATTATCACTTCTTTATTTTTTGTCAATTCTTTAACTTTATTTTTTACTTCTTTCATTGCTATTATTATCTCTTCTTTAGTTGTATATTTTCCTACCGAAAATCTTATTGTTCCCATTGCATAATCCAAAGGTATAGCCATAGCTTCTAGCACTGTGGACACATCTATTGAATCGGTATGGCAAGCAGCACCTGCTGATGCAGCAACTCCTTGCATACTTGCAATTAGCGTATTTGCCTCTACTTTAGGAAAACTTATTGACGATGTATTTGGCAAACGTTCAACTCCTATTCCATTAATTTTTATATTAGGAAAGGCAACGCTCAAATTGCTCTCAAGGAAATTTCTTAATTCTGTATTCGAATTTATATTTTTCTGTAAATCTCTTTTTGCTACTTCAGAGGCTTTTCCCATTCCTACTATTTCAAGAATATTCTCAGTTCCTGCTCGTAGGTTTCGCTCATGATCAGCACCATGAATTAGCTTCTCTAACTTTATTCCATTAGCAATATAAAGTGCGCCAATCCCTTTAGGACCATAGAACTTATGAGCAGCTATAGTAAGTAAGTCCACATCCATAGTTTGCACATCCACCTCTATCTTGCCCACAGATTGTGCAGCATCAGTATGGAAAGCAATATTATTAGCTTTGGCAATCTTTACTAATTGAGCAATAGGCTGTATCACTCCTACTTCATTATTAGCATGCATAATACTTACCAATATTGTACTGCTTTTTATTGCCAATTTTAGGTTTTCTTCCTCTACAACTCCATCAGCATTCACTGGCAAATACGTAACTTCAAACCCCTTGGTTTCTAAAAACCTACAAACCTCTATTACCGCAGGGTGCTCAACAGCAGAAGTAATAATATGGTTTCCCTTATGTTGATTTGCAAAAGCATAACCTTTTATAGCATAGTTATTTGCTTCGCTACCGCCACTTGTAAATACTATATTTTCAGGAGCACAGTTTATCAAATTAGAAATTTGCTCACGAGCATTCTCTACTGCCAATTTAGTTTCTATACCATAAGAATGGCTACTCGAAGGGTTACCAAAAAGCACACCTAAATATGGCTTCATTGCTTCTGCAACCTCCTCTATTATTGGAGTTGTAGCATTATAATCTAGGTAAATCTGAGTCATAGTATTAAATTGGTATTATTCAATAATTACATTTTATATTAATTGGGGGCAAAAGTAACGTTATTTATTTGGTCATAAAAGTAAAATAATGTGATTATTTATTAAAAGAAACCCGTTTGCAAACCTCATTTAAAATTAATAATTTCGCAATATATTTATACTAAGAAGATGATTAAGAAAAAAAAACGTATAGCATTTATTATCAACCCTATATCAGGCACAAATAATAAACGTAATATAAAATCAAAGATTGAAAATTTCTTTTCTAATAAAGATTTTAATATAAATATTACTCTAACAACAAAGGCTGGTGATGCTACGCAATTTGCAAGTCAATTTTCAGATGAAGGATATGATGCTGTAATTGCAGTGGGTGGTGACGGCACAGTAAATGAGGTTGTTAATGGCATAAAAGGCAAATCAATAGCAATGGGAATTATCCCTAGTGGTTCTGGAAATGGTTTTGCTCGTCATATTCATATTCCTTTGCGTACAGAAAAAGCATTAAAGGTTATTAGCAACCTTTATACAACAGAGGTAGATACAATAACTATTAATGGTCGTATTTCTGTAAATGTTTCAGGAGTTGGCTTTGATGCTATGGTAGCTGAAAAATTTCAAAAACTATCGAAGCGAGGTATAAGCTCTTATGCAAAAATAATTATTAAAGAGCTTCCTAAATATACTGCTCAATCATATAGCATCATTATTGATGGAAAAGAGATTGAAAGGAATGCTTTTTTATTAAGTATAGCCAATAGCTCACAATTTGGCAATAATGCATATATATCACCTAAAGCATCAATTACTGATGGCAAAATAGACTTATGTATAGTAAACAAATTTAATAAGTTAGAGTCTCCAATATTTGCACAAAGGGTAATGCTTGGCACAGTTGACAGGTCCAAATATGTAGAAATTATTAGAGCTAAAAAGATTGAAATAAAACAGGAAAGTAATATCTACCACCTTGATGGCGATGCTATGACTGATGGCAATAAGTTAATTATAAAAATAAATCCTGGAGCTTTGAATATGATAATTCCAGAAAAATCAAAAGATAAAATATAATGGCAAATGTAGTATATTCAACAAATCAAGACTTTGATTACGATAATGAAGATGATAATATTGAAACATTAGAAGCAAAGCAGCAAAAGCTAAAAATTTGGCTTGATCGACGAAAGGGGAATAAAGTAGTTACTATTATTAAAGATTTTATTGGAAACGAAGATGATCTTAAGGCATTGGGTAAGAGCCTAAAATCAAAATGCGGAGCTGGTGGCAGTGTAAAAGATAATGAGATACTAATTCAAGGTGATTTTAGAGACAAGGTGCTTATTTTATTAAAAAGTGCAGGATACGGAGCTAAAAAAGCTGGCGGATAATTTATTAGAAAGCATATAATATTAAATACTCCTTGCTGCGAAGCATGAATAAAACATACGAAATCTTAATAATCTACGTCTATTATAAATGCATTCTCTTTAGACGCTGATTGCGATGATTAATTATGATAAATAAAGAAGTAAATATAGAATTCTTTGCAGGAATAAAAAATATTTTAAATAGTTATCAGTCTGATTTTGATTACGGTATAGGACGTGATGCCGGTTATGTTTATGGTCCTATGGCGCCACAAACTATTTATGCTGGAATTAAATTTAAAATGTAGTTTTCAGTATTCAGTTGGCAGTCTTCAATTATAAATTGAATACTGTTGATTTACTGATTACTTAATAAGAAGAAGTACATATTTATACATTATAATAACAGCACCTATTTTATAAAATACCTAAGAATAATTAAGTATTATATATGTTAATACTACAAAACAAGCCTACTTCTCTATAATAATTTTATAACTAGAGTTCTCATCATCCTGAATAATATTTATATAATATAGCCCATTAAGTAAATAGCTTAAATCTAGTTTATGCTCACATTGTGTGCTTGGTTGTTTCCATACTTCATTAAACACTCTTTTTCCATCTATGCTATAAATAGAAAGATAACAATTATTTATAGAATTAGTTTTATAAATAATCTCAATAATACCTGAGGAAGGATTAGGAAATATTTTTAATTTAGAGCTAGCCTCAATATTATCTATTCCAACTCCTGATGTTACAGTTACACAATAAGTATATGTTTGATAACCACTATATGGTGCTGCACCATCATTAATTGTAGCTGTGAAACAATGAGGAGAACTTGCCACGTCGGCATAGCTTGGCAGCCATGAGAAATGTGCATAAGCAGAATCCGATTGACTGTAAAAAGGTGTGAATACTGCTGATGGAATTTCATTATTCCAACTTATGGAAAATGCCTCAGAATGCACAGCACAGCCTGGCTTTATAGTATCTGCATCATAACCATTAATATCAAAATCAACCGTTTGACCCAAAGCAAATTGCATATTATATGTAGTATCGTTGGCATTATATGTATGAGTATTTAAAGTATCTATTCCTGATAAAACTGGAATTTCATTTAGGCAAGGTTTTATGTGGAATTGCAAGTCTCTAATAGTATAACCTACTAATGTAGCAACTCCATTTATTGTTCTCCATTCCTCAATTTTAATTGCTGTAATACTCGACATTATAGTATCTGAGATAAAACTAATTGTACCAGATATTGGGTTTAAAGTTATACCAGAAGATGTAGCTAAGAAATTGGCAGCAGACCACGGAGCATTATAAGAGATTGTACTTGTGCCATTTATTTTAGGGGCTACAAAAGAATAAACTAATGAATCTCCATCAGCATCCATAGCCCCATGATAATAAGTAGAATATTTATCAATACACCTAAAAACTACAGGTTTATTTGAAAATACAGCTGAACTATTATTTGGAGCAATAGCATTATTTAACATCGATTCCATATACCATGTATTAGTTAATCCACCTGTTATTGTTGGCACATCATTTCTACAACAGCCACTTACAAACATATTCCACGAATCACAAGCAGGTAAAGTTACATGAGCTTGATATACATATTCTTGCACACCAAAACCATTTCCTCCTTCACATGTGGTAGAATCGCATGAGTAATCTAAATAAAGTTCTTGTCCTGTACCAGCAATCTTCGTTAGGTTTGTTGAAAAATTATAAGTAGGATCTGATGAGCAAGCAAAATAAATTAACTGTTGATTAGGTGCGGCAGAGCCACTGCAATCTCTATAATATGAAAAGCTAATAATATAATTATTTCCCCCTAAGCAAGTGTATGTTAGATCACCCGCTACAAAATTTGATGCTTTAGTTGAATTATCAACCAATAAACTAAACATTACTGCTATTATAATTACTATTAGTTTTTTCATTATATAATATATTTTTAGTTTTTCATCTACTCAGCCACTGCCCCACCTCCATACAATTGTTTTCGATATTTTATTGACGGTGACTTTATTAATTCTCCCAAGCCATATTCAGCCCATCGTTTATCCACGAGCGCTATAGTAGCCTCATCCATAGTAACAATATTAGGCCACTGGCGATCAAAGTCATCACACTCCTTATCTTTTCTTAAGCCATCAATAAATAATGTCGGTTGTGCTTTTCCGTTATTATCATATGTATAAAAACAATCGCGACTAGGATCAGAGTTATTTGCCAATCGCCAAACAATATCACCATAATCACTTATGATAGATACTTCTTCCACAAAAATAATAAACTTAATATTTTCTATTAATTTATCATTGTATATCTGTTGAGCAACACTTCGTGCAACATTCTTCGATTTTTTTAGCCTAATAATAAGCAGGCCCAAATCCTCTATTAGCAAATCAGAATTTACTGATAATACATTATCAATTTCCAATATTTTGTCAACTGCAGCAGTAGGTTTTGGATTATTCAAAACAGCTTTCTTTGTAGCATCAAAACCCATTTTTCCTCCTTCAGCAAATTTCTCACTAGCGTGATCAAGCACATCCATAGGCCCTCTACTAAACAATACATCATCAATAGGATGAGTATTTTTTACGAATTCAAATAATACATCCGTATAATTTGTAAGCTCTATATTTTCGTCAAAAACTGCAAGGTATTTATTAAACATCATTTGACCCGCACCCCATAAAGCACTCATAACCTTCATGCTTTGTCCGGGATACGATTTATTAATACTATTCAATACTATATTATGAAAAACACCTTCCATTGGCATGTGCATATCTGCAATCTCAGGAACCATAGTCATTTTTATGGGAGCAAGAAACATACGCTCAGTTGCCAAGCCAATAAAAACATCCTCCTGTGGCGGAATACCAACCACTGTTGCCGGAAATATAGGATTATTCTTATAACTAATACTGGTAATATGAAATTTTGGATACATATCGGCAAGAGAATAATAGCCAGTATGATCACCAAAAGGACCCTCTAATATTAAATCTTCCGAAGGATCAACATATCCCTCAAGCACAAAATCTACATCCTCAGGAATATAAATATCGTTGGTAAGGCACTTTACTAAGCGTACAGATTTCTGTCGAAGAAAACCTGCCAACATATACTCATCAACCTCCGATGGAAGTGGCGCTGTTGCAGCATAAGTATAAGAAGGATCGCCACCCAATGTTACCGTCACAGGCATTCTTTTACCCGCAGTTTTATACTCATTATAATGATTTGCTCCATCTTTATGCATATGCCAATGCATACCAGTACTTTGTTTATCAAGTACCTGCATGCGATACATTCCCATATTATGAAGCTGTTTTTCTTCCGATATAGAATGCACAACAGGAAAAGTGATAAACTTACCACCATCATGAGGCCATGTTTTTAAAATTGGCAATTTATCTAAATCTACTTCCGCCATAATATTCTCTTGGCAAGCACCCTTACCCTTAACTCGGCTTGGCGCCCACTTAGTAATCTCTTTAAGTTGCGGCAGCATTTTCACCTTCTCCATAAAACCCCGCTTTGGCGTAGTCATCATTTCAAATAAGGAAAGTATTCGTGCCCCAATATCATCAACATCAGCAACTCCCAGAGCAAGCTCGATACGACGTTTAGAGCCCATAGCATTAACCAAAACAGGGAACTCACTTCCCTTTACATTCTCAAATAAAACAGCCTTACCACCATTTTTAATCAAACGATCGTTAATCTCCGAAATTTCAAATTCAGAATCAACCTCCACGCCAATACGATGCAACTCCCCTTTCTGCTCAAGAATATCTACAAATTCCTTTAAATCACTATATGCCATATTATTATTTTTAGTATTATTATTATTTGGGCATTCCTTCTCGTTAAAAATTTCATATACTAATTATTATACTTAGCTCGAAGGCGGGCTATCCGCTATATCTCAAAGCAAAAATATCTTTTTATATTTTAATATTACAATAAACTCAAAATATTATCGCCATAGCAAAAGTACAATATTTTTGCTTTGAGGATGCCGCTACTATCCCTAATGCATTTATTAGAATCATTATCATAATTTTTTTACCGCAATTCAAATCTACAAAATTTATGGACTCAAATAATCTTTCATATCAGAGGTAAACATACTATTTTGCATTTTTTTATTTCACCAAAATCTTAGCCACTAAGTCCCATTTTGAAAAGGGGACAGCGAGGTATAATGCCTAGCTGAGAATTGATATTTTAGAATTTAGTCAATACTCCGACCATTTTTCAAAGAAACAATAATTTATAGTTGTGATATGTATAGATCATATAAAAGAAAAGGAATCTAGCTATAAGTGAGATAAAATATTTTCATATATTTGCTAAATAAGTAGGAAAAATAAACTTTACAATTCTGAAGGAATATGTTTTCTTAAAATAACTAAGAATTAATAAATAAGTATCATGAAGAAACTTTTATACATAGCTTTTTTTATCAGCTTTAATTACGCCAATGCCCAAAGTGATTCCACATGGAAAATGGCCCCTGATGTTAAACTATCGGGCTTTGTGGATGTTTTTTATTCCTACGATTTTAATAAACCTGAAGGAGATAATCGACAAGATTTCTTCTTTAATCACAATCGACATAATGAGTTTAATTTGAACTTAGGTTTGATAAAACTTGAATTGAATCATGATAAGTATCGCGCAGCTCTAGCAATGCAAACAGGAACTTATGTTAATGACAATTATGCTGCCGAGCCAGGTGCTCTTAAATTAATAAATGAGGCCACAGTGGGTATTTCATTGAATAAAAAGAATAATTTGTGGTTAGATGCAGGAATAATGGGATCTTATATTGGCTTTGAAAGTGCAATATCTACAGATAATCCTACATTGACTCGCTCACTTTCTGCTGCAAGCTCACCTTTTTTTATTACTGGTGCACAACTTACTTATAGCCCAAATGATAAATGGGATATGGCTGTTGTTTTAACAAATGGTTGGCAACGAATAGAAAAGGTTTCAGGGAATTCAATGCTATCGTGGGGTACACAACTAAATTATCATCCTACGAAAAAAGTTCAAGTAAATTGGAGTACATTTATTGGAACCGATGATCCGGACACGACTCGTAGAATGCGTTACTTTAATGATTTTTATGGGATTTTTCAATTAACAGAAAAGTTTAATCTAATTGCGGGTTTTGATTTTGGATTTCAGCAGCGAGCAAAGGGTAGTTCCAATTACGACAGTTGGTTTACTCCTGTGGTAATTGTACAATATACAATCAATAATAAATGGAAAACCGCTTTACGTGGTGAGTATTTCGGTGATAAGGCAGGAATAATCATTCCATCTATTTCACCTAATGGCTTTAATTCATCAGGATTTTCTCTAAATTTTGACTATTCACCTACGCAAAGTTTAGTGTGTAGAATCGAGGGACGGATGCTAAGCAGTAAGGATGATATTTTTGAATTAAACGGAGGATATACAAATACCGACTTTTTTATCACAGGTTCTATTGCGGTAAATATTAATCGCTAGTTATTGATTAGTTTATAGTATCATTTCGATAACCTTATTTAATATCTTCACCAAAAACTACATTAAGGATAAATTTCTCGCCGTGTTATAAACACAAAAAAAACCGCCAAAAGCGGTTTTTTATTTGTGCCCAGAACAAGACT
>JAOZSY010000062.1:0-3862 GCA_029939445.1 Bacteroidales bacterium | reverse complement strand
TAAACACAAAAAAAACCGCCAAAAGCGGTTTTTTATTTGTGCCCAGAACAAGACTCGAACTTGCACGGCCGTGAGGCCACCAGCCCCTCAAGCTGGCATGTCTACCAATTTCACCACCTGGGCATTTATTTTGTATTAATATGACATATCTACCTCCCGATAACTATCAGGATTCACCACATGGGTCTACTAATTATAAGTTTGCAAATGTAATAATTTATAGCTGATAAATCCCAGAAAAGAAAATTATAGACCACTAGTTTTTTCTTTATTTTTGAGCTCTAATTAATACTTAACTATGGAGCAGTTATCAGAGCAAGATATAATACAAATAAAAGATAAAGGAATATCTTTTAACAGTATTGAACAACAAATAAATAGCTTTAAAAATGGATTCCCTTTTGCTAAACTAATGGGAGCTGCAAGCCCTCAAAATGGAATTCTTGAATTGAATGATCAATTGGTAGATTCATACTCTGGTTTCTACATTAAAGATTCTGAATTTCTTAAAATCGTTAAATTTGTTCCTGCTTCTGGGGCTGCTAGTAGAATGTTTAAGCATTTGTTTGAATTTAGGGAAGCTCTAAATACCACAAGCTATCAAACTTTAAGAACTAGGAAAGAGCATAATAAAGCAATTGAATTCTTTAATAATATCAATAATTTTGCTTTCTCAGAAGAGCTTAATAGTTTAGTTAATATAAATGACTACTCCTCAATTACAGAATACACAAAAGATGCATTGGACATGCTGCTTACAGCAAAAGGAATGAACTATGCTGAACTTCCTAAAGCACTTCTGAAATTTCATATTTATACAAAGTCGAGCAGAAAAGCCATTGAAGAGCATTTGGTAGAGGCTGTAGAATATGCTAATACTAATTCTATTGCTAACCTCCATTTTACAGTCTCACCTGACCACCTAACATTATTCAAGGCAGAGCTTAAAGAGTTAATTCCTGTTTATGAATATATACATAATGTAAAATTCAATATAGAATTTTCTACACAAAAACCAAGTACTGATACTATTGCTGTGAATAGCAATAATGAAGTATTTAGAGATAGTGAAGGAAAACTGGTTTTTAGACCTGGTGGACATGGGGCTTTAATCGAGAATTTGAATGAAATTGATGCCGACATAGTTTTTATAAAAAACATCGACAATGTAGCTATTGAAGATAAGAATGATCTCACAATTCTATATAAAAAAGCCCTAGGAAGTTTAGCAATAAAATTTCAAAACCTTATATTTGATTATATCACTAAAACTGATGAGGGTGTAGAATTAAACGAAGCCATTGGTTTTATAGAAAAAGCTCTGGGATTAGAAATAACTGATAATTTTGAGAACTATAGTGAAATAGAGAAAGCTCAGTATATCAAAAATATATTAAACAGGCCATTAAGGATTTGTGGAGTTGTACCCAATGATGGAGAGCCCGGTGGTGGACCTTTTTGGGTAAATAAAGATGGCAAAATGAGTCTGCAAATAGTAGAATCGGCAGAGATAGATTTAAATAATGAACAACAGAAAAGAATAATGAAGGCCTCTACATACTTCAACCCTGTAGATTTAGTATGCTGTATAAAAGATTACCAAGGTAATAAGTTTAACCTAAAAGATTTTATTGATCCTCAATCTGCTTTTATTTCAGAAAAATCGAAAGACGGAAGAACACTAAAAGCTATGGAACTACCAGGCTTATGGAATGGAGCAATGGCTCATTGGAACACCATTTTTGTGGATGTTCCAATAGAGACATTTAACCCCGTAAAAACCGTAAACGATTTATTAAGAGAAATGCATAAATAATATTTATAATAACTACTTATAATACTGTTTATTAAAATATTACAAGCTTCTCTGTTTTATACATCCCATTATTATCATCAATAATATGCAAAATATACACTCCCCTATTTATTGATGAAATATCAATTTTTGCTCTAGTTCTATTTACTAAATAAGAGAACTGTAAACTACCTCCAATACTATACAACTCTAGTCGTAGCTCACTAGAATTTTTGTTGATAATATATAGTTCATCACTAGCAGGATTTGGATATACTTTAACTGCCAACACATTGCTATTGATTTCATTTATAGAATTCAAATAACAACCTATGCTAGGAGTTCCAAAAATAGAATCTGCTTTAAAAACAGTTACAAACTTCAATGCTGCAAACCAATTTGCCCCATTATTATTATCAAAACCAATATTGCAGAACTCCATTGATGCTCCACTACCATCAGCAGCCACTGGCCAAGGGTCAGAATCAGAATAATTTACATAATCAATAATATCACCAACTGTATTCTGAATTTCTATATCCTCACCAGAATTTTTAAGTCCACCATCAGTCCATTGCAAAGTACCCAAAATGCCAAATACTGTATTTACAAGAGTATCGTCTTTTGCTATTACTAAATAATTACCTGCTGCTATAATAGTATTAGCAGGGAATGTATAATTCACTCCTTTGGTAATTTTAAATCCAGAGATATTAGCATCAGAGCTTTCATTATTGTAGATTTCAAAATATTCCAATGAATCTACCGATGATAAATCATTATACATTATTTCGGTAATTACTAAATCAGGAATAATATCATTAAATATTATACTAAAGCTTTGTGCTGTTTGCATAATATTATTAGACGTATCCTTAATATTATTAATCACTAAGATATATTCCTGAGCTATATTAAGAGTTGTTGCTAAATTAAGCACTACTTCGTTTAAGGCTACATTACGTACAGCAGAGCTTATTGTACCTAATCCCATATAGTTAGCCACATTCTCTGCGCTAACATCCACAGCCTCATCAAATACAACCCTTATCTGAGTTGAACTAAAAGAAGATGCTGAACTAACAATTGGAGCTATGGTATCACCATTGGGATTTGGCACATAAGGACATGTCATTCCTGGATTAGCCCAAACAGAATCCCCTATTGCATTAGTACCAACAAAACTTTGAGCAATTGTCCAATTTACTCCATTATTATTATCAACATCAGGATTACATAATACAAGTGAATAACCTCCACCATCAGCTTGATTTGGCCAAACACCAGTATCGTTATAATCCACAACATCAACTGTATCACCATTATCAGTAACTAAAACAATATCCTCACCACCATTACTCAAACTTCCACTTGTCCATTGATATGATGATACAGCAAAAAAGTTCTGCATTACCAGACTATCAATAGCAACAACAATATACTCTGCTGTATCAAGAGTAATTGACGGGAAAGTGAAATTTACTCCTTGAGTAAAGCTATAGCCTGCAAGATTTACAGCAACTGTATCATTATTATATATTTCTATAAATTCTGTAGTATCAGATCCACTTTCAGGACCATTATACATTATTTCTGTAATAACTAGATTTGGTATAAATGGCGCGGTATACATCACTACAAAAGTCTGCGAAGAGTCCATTATATTCTGAGCGGTATCTTTTATATTATTAATATTAAGATTATAGTTTTGAGATGAAATTAAAGAAGTAGACAGCAACAAACTAACCTCTGTATCATTAGCAACTCGTGTAGCAGAAATAATATTTCCAACACCAGTATAATTATTAATATTTTCGGCAGTAGTATCTACTGTTTCTGTAAATGCAATATTAATAATAGTATCCGATAAAACTGTTGCCGAAATAACTATTGGAGCTATGGTATCAGCAACATAAGGAGTACCAGAAGCTGGCAGACCATCTTCTACAGAGCGAAGCATACTTATTATTAAGGAATCAATATCCTCTTGCACATAATCAGAACCATTACCTAGGCTTCCTATACGAAGTGTTGAAGTTATAATATTGTCTTTATAAAGCGCTATGG
>JAOZSY010000061.1:8690-12786 GCA_029939445.1 Bacteroidales bacterium | reverse complement strand
TATTCTTCAAAAAACTAAGCAAATGCGTATTAATCACCTAGTTGATGAGTATGCTGAACTTGATAAGGGGGAACTTGAAAATGCCATTAAAAGAATAGAGAAGCGCATAGGAGGTCTTAACCTAAAAATGGCATTAGAGGCATTGCGTAATGATGATTTTGTAGAGGTGGCAAACCTAACCCTTAATTATTATGATAAAACTTATACCTATGGTATAGAACAGCGTACTGAGGTGGAGAAAATTTACATAGAGAGTAATACTCCAGACCCTGTAGAAAATGCAAAGTTGATATTGGAACTAAGCAATAATAGGTAATATTATATTTTAAAAGTAACTATAAAAAGAAACATGGCCGAGGCAAATACTAAATATAAGCAACATTTAGTTGAGATAGTTAAGCGACTACCTTATAAGCCTGGCGTATATCAGTATTTTGATAAAAATGGTAAGATTATTTATGTTGGAAAAGCAAAGTCTTTAAAAAGCAGAGTTAGCTCTTATTTCAATAAGGATCAGCAACATGGAGCTAAAATTACTTTTTTGGTTCGTCAGATTGCTGACTTGAAAGTGATAGTTGTGGATTCGGAGATTGATGCTCTACTTTTGGAGAATAATCTCATAAAAAAATATCAGCCTCGATATAATATTATGCTAAAGGATGATAAAACCTATCCATGGATTTGCATAAAGAAAGAGGCTTTCCCACGAGTTTTTAGCACTAGAAATATTATTAAAGATGGGTCTTTATATTTTGGGCCTTATGCTTCGGGCAAGATGATGCATACCATGCTTGACCTTATTCGTAAACTTTATACAATAAGAACCTGCAAGCTGAATTTGTCGGCAAATAATATAAAGTCTGCTAAGTTTAAAGTATGCTTGGAGTATCATATTGGCAAATGCAAAGGAGCCTGTATTGCTAAGGAAACTGAGGAAGAATATCAGGTATATATTGAAGAAGTTAAGCATCTGCTTCGTGGAAATATTCATACTGTAAAGCAAAATCTAAAAAAGCAGATGATGATTTTTGCAGAAGAAATGAAGTTTGAGAAAGCTCAAGAAATTAAGGATAAGATAGATCTATTGGATAATTATCAAAGCAAATCGATAGTGGTTAATACTTCGCTAAATGATTTGGATGTATTCTCTATTATTTCTGAAGAGGACGAAGCGTATGTAAATTACTTGAAAGTGGTTAATGGAGCTATTGTTCAGGCGCATTCTGTAGAAATAAAGAAACGCCTTGACGAAACTGATGAAGAAATTCTGTCGCATGCAATTCTGAACATAAGAAAGCAGCTTCATAGCAATTCCAAGGAAATACTTGTTTCCATATTACCAAGTTTGGAATTATCTGACACTAAGATTTCTATTCCGCAGCGTGGCGATAAAAAGAAATTACTGGAGCTATCGCAGCGAAATGTAAAGTTTTATAGGCTAGACCTTCGTAAGAAACGCGATTTGATAGACCCCGATAGAAATAATAAGCGCATACTTGCTGTTATGCAAAAGGATTTGCGAATGAAAGAGCCGCCAAATCATATTGAGTGTTTCGATAATTCGAATATGCAAGGAGACCATGCGGTGGCTGCTTGTGTTGTTTTTAAAAATACCAAACCATCAAAGAAAGACTACCGACATTTTAATATTAAAACAGTTGTTGGCCCTGACGATTATGCTTCCATGGAAGAGGTTATTTATCGTAGGTATTCGCGATTATTGAAAGAGAATAAGAGTTTGCCACAACTAATAATTATTGATGGTGGAAAGGGTCAGTTATCTGCTGCAATGAAAAGTATCAATGAGCTTGGTTTAAGAGGAAAAATTACTGTTATAGGAATTGCCAAAAGACTTGAGGAGATATTTTTTCCTGGCGATAGTATTCCTTTATATCTTGATAAAACCTCTGAAAGTCTTAAAATAATTCAGCAGGCTAGGGACGAGGCTCACCGTTTTGGGATTACTCATTATCGAAAGAAGCATCAGAAATCCTTAGTTAAAAGCCAGTTGGGAGATATTGATGGAATAGGACCAAAAACTGAAACTAAACTTTTGAAGAGGTTTAAATCGGTAAAAAGGCTCAAAGAAGCTGATTTTCAAGAATGGGAAAAGGAGATTGGATTGGCTAAAGCTACAATTCTCCGACAATGGTTTGAAAAAAATGAATAAGTGTTTCTTGTTTTTTGTTTTGTTTAATATTTTACTTTTGCAATAATGAATCAAAAACTGACAAAAGCGGAAAGAATAAATAGTAAACTAACTATTGAAAATATTTTTAGAAAAGGCCAGTCAGTTTTTTCCCATCCATATAAATTAGTTTGTGTCGAAAATAGTAATGATGATGACTCTCCATTAGTTGAAATACTTATTAGTGTTGGCAAAAAGCGATTTAAGAAAGCTGTTGATAGGAATGCTATAAAACGCTTGATTAGAGAATCGTATCGTACTAATAAACATTTGCTTTGGGATTTCTGTGAGAAAAATAATACTAAACTTAGCATTACTTTAGTTTATGTAGGCAATGTAATTGGAAGCATCGAAAATCATAATAAAACCATGATAAAAGTTATGGATAAAATGCTAGTAAAACTGAATTCAACAAAGAGTTTATAGTGTTGTAAAACAAAGAATTACATAAATAACTTTAGCTTTCCAAAAAGAATACTCCACTTTTATAAAAATAATTCCACTTTTTTCTATAAACTAACGCAACCTTTTCACCTTTTCTTGCATTATATCATTGTAAGCCATACTTTCATTTTTGGATTGGATGGCGTTAATTAATAATTGTATTATGGAAAATAATTCATTTTTATTTATAACTCCAAATAAGGTAGAGAATTATAATCACACTCGTATTAATCATAATTATGAGAGTTTTGTACTGCCTCCAGAGTTTATAATTGAGTTAAAGAATAAGACTAATGGCAATAATTTGCTTTCTGAATCATATATTAGCAAGGATAGTATTGTACTTAAGAATGCAAGTAATAGAAAGCTAGCATTTGAGATTACACATATAGATGGAAAACCATTTATCAATTTATCATCATTGGGATGGGAGAATGGGTATAATGATTATGAACTTAAAATTGGCAGTGCTAAAAGTATCAATTTTAGTTTGGAGATGAATAAAACGGTAGATAAAGGGATAGAGTTTTATGATAAATCGACATTTACAGTTTTTGATAATCAGAATATTATTGAGAATGGGATTATAACTATTGAAGTTTAATTCCTGCTTATTATTTCTGTCGATAAAAGCTTTATAATAAATATAGTTTTTATTATTAATAAGGAATTATTTTTATACTTTTATAAAAATATTCTTATTGAAACCGATAGATAAAATAATAAAAGCATGTAAAAAGAATAAGGCCTGGGCTCAGGCTGAACTCTTTGAAAGATATTCCGACAAAATGTTTGGGACGTGCTTGTATTATTCTGATAGTAAAGCTGATGCAGAAGACTTACTTCATGATGGTTTTCTTCAGATATTTAAAAATATAGGAAAATATAAGCAAGATAATATTGAAGCGTGGATGCGCAGAGTGTTTATAAACTTGGCACTAATGCAATTCCGAAAGACGAAACTTGATACTTTATCAATAGAAGAGGATGAGGTTTCTGACTTAAATGCGAATACTGAAGACAACGTTAATATGAATGCCGACGAATTACAGGCATTAATTAATAAATTACCAAGCCAATATCGATTGGTATTTAATTTATACGCAATAGAAGGATATAAACATCGTGAAATTGCTGAAATGCTTGACATAACAGAAGGAACATCGAAATCGAATCTTTCGAGAGCGAGAAATATTTTACAAAATAAGCTACAAAAGCTTAATGATATATAAATGAACGAGAAGAACAACATAGACGAAATTTTTAAGAATGCTGCTCAGCAATATTCTGCCACAGCCCCTAAGGGTGCATGGGGGAGTATTGATGCGTCTCTTAAAGCACAAAGTAGAATGCTCTTTATTAAGAAGCTTTCTGTTGCCGCTGTGATTTCTGTTGTTAGTATTGTTGCTGCTGTAGTTGTTTTTAATTCTTCGGATATAGATGTTGCTCAACTAGATGATAATA
>JAOZSY010000061.1:0-8590 GCA_029939445.1 Bacteroidales bacterium | reverse complement strand
GCTGTAGTTGTTTTTAATTCTTCGGATATAGATGTTGCTCAACTAGATGATAATATAAATACTACTCCTAAAAATACTCTAAATACCAAATCAGAACAAGTTACAAATAATGCTATTTCTTATGATGAAATTGCTCCTAAATTAGAAACTAAGAATAAAGAGATAATAGTAGAAGCAAATGTTGAACTTTTTGTAAATAATGATAATTCAGTAGTAGATGAAAAAAATGCTACTGATAATAGGAGTGAAGTGGCGATTATTTCTGTAGACAAAATACCAAATAAAAAATCTGTTGCTGCAGTTGATAAGGAAAATAATGTTGAGAAAAGTATACATATAAATAAACTAATTGATAATATTGATAATGATGTGGTTGACTCGGAATCTATAAATATTGATTCTAAAGTTGCTCCAACTATTAGCAATGAGCCTAAGGAAAATATCATTTCTAGCAAAGAAATATCTACTAATGATAAATTAGTAATAGAAACTAAGGTAATAGAGAATAGCTCGATAGAAGAAACTCCAGTTCAGGAGCAAGAAGAGCTTATTAATAAAAATATTCTAGAAGAAATTGCTATTAATGAAGATAAGCCTGAAGTAACGATAGAAAATGAAGTAATAAATCCCGAAGAGTTAAAGAATAATAATACAAGTTCATTCAAATATTTTATAGGAAGTACTATTAGTGCTGCAATTACAAATGCAGTATCTGTTGCACCTGCAACTCCTAATAAGGATATGGCTGTAGCTGGGTCTGTGAATACTGAAATTGGACTTGGTGCCTCAGTAGATTTTGGAATAAGAAAGGATAACTGGATATTTACAACAGGTATAAGAAGATATGACCATAAAATATCTGGTGATTTTACTGTTAATGAGTTTAATCCATACAATGTTGATGCAGATAACTATGGTTATTCGGCCTTGGGAGTGATTTCTCTTTTTAATGTGAATACAAATGCTAGACTAGCAAATCCAAGTTCTGCAATATATGTACAAGATTTTGACGAATACAGTATTAGACTTCGCTACGTAGATATTCCTATAACTATTGGTTACGAATTTAAAATTAATAATTGGTCAGTAATTCCGTATGTAGGAATTAACTCTACTATAATACTATCCAATGAAGTGAAAATGTCGAAGGATGACAAAATATTTATGTATGGTGAGGTGAAAGATGCCAATTCAATTATGCTAGGTATTACTACTGGTGGTGGATTATATTATAATATAGGCAAACGTTGGTTATTAGGCTTAAATACCGACTTTATATACTATCCATCAAGTGTAAGTTTCAGTAAGGATTATACTTATAAGCCATATTCTCTATTGGTAGGACCGAGAGTGGAATTTAGATTCTAAAACTAAATCTTTATTAATAGTTACTTATTACAAATTCTCTATCTTCTTGTAATTGGCTTTTTAATTCTTCAATATTCATAAACGAAACCTCATTTCTTATTCTTTTGATTAAGAATACTTCAATATTTTCGCCATAAATTATGCTATCAAAATCTATTATATGAACTTCAATAGTTTTATCAGTAGACTGAACAGTAGGTTTATAACCAATATTCATCATTCCTTTATACTCTTTATTATTGTGTATTACTTTCACCATATACACACCATCTGCAGGTATAAGTTTTAGTTTAAACCTAAGCATTAGATTAGCAGTGGGAAACCCCAGTGTGCGACCAAGTTTATTGCCATGCACAACTGTTCCGCAAATTTGATAATTATAACCTAGTAAGCTATTTGCATATTCAATCTTACCTATTGTAATGGCATCTCTAATTTTTGTAGAACTTACAGCAATCTCATTAATATCCATTTCAGGAATTCTTTCTACTTCAATATTATAGGATTTAATAATAGTTTCAACATCTTCATTCTCATTATCCATTCTACCAAACTGATGGTCATAACCAATGGTCATTGCCTGTACATTTAATTTTTTAATCAAATACTCTTCTATAAATTGACGGGCAGTTTTTTGGGAGAAATCGTAGGTGAATGGTAGAATAAGAAGATAGTCTAGGCCAATACCTTCAAGAAGTTTAGTCTTCTCTGTTATATTTGTTATTAACCTGAGATTTTTAGCATTTTGATTTAATACAATTCTAGGATGAGGATCAAAAGTAATTAGCAAAGATTTGGTATTGCGTTTTTTTGCTTCGGAAATAAGATGCTCAATAACTGCCTTATGACCTAAATGAACACCATCAAAAGTACCAATTGTAGCAACTGGCATTTCGCTAATATTAATATCATCTATTGATTTAAAGATTTGCATAAAAATAATTCTATAATTCCCAGCCTGATGCCAAAATATCAATTATATGTATAGTTTTGATTGGCAACTTATGTTTCTTAATATACGATTCTATATTCATTAGGCAAGACGACTCTGTGCTAACAATATATTCAGCACCAGTTGCAAGTGCATTTTTCACTTTTCTTTCGGTCATTGAGCTAGAAATAGCCTCGTGCTTTACGGAGAATGTTCCACCAAATCCACAGCAAGTATCGCTTTCATCCATCTCAACAATCTCAATGTCTTTAACTTTGCTCAAGAGTGTTCTAACTTCATGAGTTAGACCATATTCACGTTTTGCGGAGCAGCTATCATGTACAGTAACTTTATGTGGAAAACTAGCACCTAAATCAGTAACATTTAAATGATTTACAAGAAAATCAGATATTTCAAATATATTCTTCTTTATGTCATTATGCTTATTATGTAAAGAGCTATTGTGGAATAATTTAGTATATTGATTTTTCACCATACTAGTACATGAGGCACTAGGCCCAACAATTATTCTACCAGTATCAAAATCATTGATAAATTTTTCACCTAATTCCCTAGCTTCGTCCCAATGACCACTATTAAAAGCCATTTGCCCACAGCAAGTTTGTTTGGAATTATAAAAAACTTTTATATCAAGTTTCTCCAATACTTTTACTAGATTAAATCCAGTATCAGGATAAAGTTGATCTATAAAACATGGTATGAATAATTCTATTTCCATTGTATTGTGAGTAGTAGATATATAAGACTATAAATTCTCTTTCATAGTCTTATACTTTTGTTCTAATTTGTTTTATATGAGTATGTAATCTTAGAAAGCTCTTCATTAGCTTTCACAATCTTACCTTTTAGTTCTTCTTTATATTTTACTGTTTTAGCAAATAGTTCTTTATCATTTGTCGCCATCATCTGAGTAGATAATATTGCAGCATTAAGAGCTCCATTAATAGCTACAGTAGCTACAGGAATACCAGGAGGCATTTGTACAATTGCTAAAAGTGCATCCATTCCATCAAGACTAGCCTTTATGGGAACACCAATAATTGGTAGTGGAGTCATGGCAGCAATAACACCTGGTAAGTGAGCAGCCATTCCTGCACCAGCAATAATAACTTTAATACCTCTGCCCGCAGCTTCGCTAGCAAATTTTTCAACTTCTGCAGGTGTGCGATGTGCTGATAGAGCATTCATCTCGAAAGGAATCTCCATTGACTCAAAAAAAGCAGCAGCCTTTTCCATTACCGGAAGGTCTGATGTGCTTCCCATTATTATACTTACTATTGGGTTCATAGGTTTGCTGTTTTTCTATTTTGTTTAGGCAAAAGTAGTGAATTATAGCTTTGATTTAAAACCAAAATATACTCTTTATGATAATTCTACTTCCCAGGCAGCTAGTAAACCGCTTGCTTGTGAATTATTAAATTTTGCTTTGTTTATATTATTATTTCTAATATCAATTAGCAGATTATAGGAGTTCCGCAAATCAGCTTTAAATAAGTTTGTACTTTCGAATATAACTCCCTTAATATCACAATTATCCATTATACTTTCTTTAAGATTACAGTCGTAAAAATCGCATTCTGTCATATTGCAATCTATAAATTTAGTTTTTGGAAGTTTAAGTTTCTGAAATGTACAAAAGCTCAAATTGCTATTTGTGAAGGAGAATGATAGCAGGAAAGATTTGCATGTGTCAAAAGATAAACCAATTAGCTTACAATCCTTAAATTCAATATCTTGAAAGCTAGTTTGATCAATTTTACTATTGCTTAAATCACATTGTTTGAAGCTGCAATTGATAAAAATAAATTGTGATAAGTTGCTATTTGCAAAATTACAATTTGTGAAACTACAATCTTCATATTCAGCAAATTCTAGTTTGTTAAAATCTATATTCTTGAAATTATTATCACAGATAAGGTTCATAAGCAGTAATTTTAGAAAACTCCAGGGATTATTCTCCAACTATTTTTCATATATAATTTATAGCCTCTAAAATAGGATAGAAGAAGAGTCTCTTCAAATAGTAGTTTAAATATTAGATTTAGGTATAGAAACATTAGAAATGCGAATCTATAAATATCCCAATGGCTTATTATCAATGGAGTGATAGCAATAATTATGGATGCATACATCGGATGGCGAATTATAGAATAAGGTCCATTGGTTACTAATACCGAATTTTTAAGGGGCTGTGGTGCAATATTTATTTTACTTTGATTCATTATCATCACTGCCCAAATTGCAAGAACTATTCCTAATAATTCAATTATTTGTAAAATGAATCCATCAGCCTTCCATGGCGATAAATATAAGAAAATTGCAAACCCAAGATATTGAATTATCGTAAGAATAGTATTTATAATCTTCTGCTTATTAGATAATTCCATTATTAGTAGTCTAGATATTCTTGAAAAAGAACTTTAACGTATGATTCACCTAATCTTCTAATTGCTATGCTATCTTGAGGACTGTCAAATCCATAATTTCTTATTTTATCAAAACCCATTACGTCGGTATAATATCCTTTGGGAGTAACAATTCCATATCCATTATTTAAGCCAAAATAAGCAAAATTGGGAGTGTTAGGATTAAATACGTCTCTACTCCAATGATATTTGCTAGATGGCATATCCAATAGAGTTAGAAGTGTTGCTGCAATATCTGTTTGCGACATAATTTTGTCAATTTGCACTCCTCTATATTCTTCTTTCAAAACATTTCCATAAAAAAGAAGTGGAATTTTACGTACTTCCTTAGAGTAAAATGGATGCTTAAATGGAGAAGGATGTGAATGGTCTGCTACAAAAACAAATAATGTATTATCATACCACGGTTTTTCTTTTGCCTTAGTTATAAAATCGGCAATGCAGCTGTCGGCATAATACATTGAATTTAATAATTTATCGTATCTGCTGTCGAAAGTTTTAAAATCATTAACAGGCATATCATAAGGAGAATGGGTGCTTCCTGTAAAAGCTGCAGCAAAAAATGGCTCAGGATAATCATCAATATCCTTCAGTACTCTATCCCAAAGAAACTGATCGTGATGACCAAGTTTGCCTGAAGGTATATTTTTATCAAAATCTTTCCCTTCAATTATTTCATCAAATTGATTAAAATAGATATAAGCTTTTATATTACCATAGTTTAGTTGGCCTCCAAAATGAAATGAGGTATTATAACCTTGTTTTTGCAAGTCTTTAGGAAAGCAGTTTAGATTATTATACTTTGATGGTAATTCAATAATATAAGTAAATGGAGTAGAGGGGAATGCGCTAAAAGTAGATGAAATTCCTTGATGCGAAAGAGTGCCTGAGGCATAATGCTCTGTAAAGAGTATTCCTTCGCTTGCCATTTCAGAAAAATGCGGCGTAACATGCATTTCACCTCCTAATTCATCTATGAAATCTGCTGACCAACTTTCTAAAAATACAAAAACTATATTTGGCTTTTTATTGGTTAAAACATTAATACCTTTTTCTCTTTTATAATCATAAAGTTTATCAACTTCTTTGTGAGATTCTTCTAAACTAAAGTTTACATACGGGTTTGAAGCCATATATCTTTTATTTGCCAATATGCTATGAAAAAAGTTCCATGGTGTGTTTACACTAGCTTGGTTTATAAAATTTATTTTTGAATGATACGACTGACTTTGTGAAATTGGAATTTGTTGTAAACTGCCACGCATTGAGCCAAATATAAGCAATGGGGCAATAATAAACCATAATACAGAGAATACATTATTGCGCTTTGGCTGTGGAATATCTTTCCATAAAAACCTATTGCTTAGTTTTATTAATAAGTACGATAAAATAATAAAAGCTAATAATCCACCAATTAAGACTGACGTCCTTGCAGAATGATAGGCTTCATCAAGATTTCCTAGATATGCAAATGCTTTAGAATTTAGCTTTATTCCCCATTCGTTATAAATAGAAATATTAGCTAAATCTATGAAAACTAGTAGAGCAATAATAAAGTTTGTATAATGTTTGTTTATAATTAAAAATATATTAGAAGAAAATATTGAATACAAAAAGTACAAAAAGAATGGAATTATCAGTAGGTAATTCACTGATGAATTATCTAGCATAAATCCATAAAAATATGCGTTTAGCACCTCACCAATACCAGCAACACTACTTTTATCAAAATAAAAGAGGAAGAATAATGTCCTAAATAATTCTGTAATAAACAGGAAAAGAAGGTATTGCTTAAGGATATTCTTAATTATATATTTCCCCATTATTAACTCGTTTTTTGTAGTAAGTTTAATCTCTTATATATTCCCTCTTGATCAATAAGCTCAGAGTGTAATCCCTGCTGTACAATCATTCCTTTATCCATAACTACAATTTGATCAGCATTATGTATTGTAGATAGGCGGTGGGCTATAACAATAGATGTGCGATTGGCCATAAGTTTCTGAAGTGCATCTTGTACTAGTTTCTCGCTCTCGGTATCAAGTGCAGAAGTAGCTTCATCAAGAATTAGAATTGGAGGATTTTTCAATATTGCTCTAGCAATAGTAACTCTTTGTCGCTGACCACCTGATAACTTATCTCCTCTGTCGCCAATAATAGTATCATAAGCCTTGGGCATTTCCATAATGAAATTATGAGCATTAGCAGCTTTTGCAGCTTCTATCATTTCCTCATCACTCTTAATTTCGGAGCCAAATTTTATATTTCCCTTTATAGTATCATTAAATAGAATCGCCTCTTGGGTTACAATACCCATAAGACCACGAAGTTCACTAATTTTTATATCTCTTATGTCTGTTCCATCAATGGAAATTCCGCCATCAATTACATCATAAAAACGTGGTAGCAAATCAGCAATAGTAGTTTTCCCAGCTCCTGATGAACCTACCAGTGCAATCATTTTTCCTTTAGGAATAGTTAGGTTAATATCCTTTAATACAGGCTCTTCTTCGTATTTGAAGTTTACATTATTAAATTTAATATCCTGAGTGAACTCTTTCTTATCGATTGCGGTTTCTGATTCGTAAATCTTTTCATCAGCATCAAGAAAACTATATATACGTTGTGCTGATGCAATACCTTTCTGAATACGCTGATATCCTGTAGAAAGAGCTTTTATGGAAGGTATCATTTGAGAAAATAGCAGTATAAAGAAAATAAATTCTTCGCCAGTAAGACTATTGCCAGGGTCAAGTACTAGTTTGCCACCATACCAAAGGATTAGGGAAACTACCAACATTCCAAAAAACTCACTAATGGGTGCTGATAAATCACCTCTACGCATAACTGTTGTTGCAGTTTGCATATAAGTATTATTGGTTTTCTCAAATCTATTTACAACTACTTTCTGAGCATTAAATCCTTTAATAATCCTTAAGCCTGATAAGCCTTCGTCTAATAGTGATAATAATGTTCCCATTAATTGTTGTGCTATCAGCGACTCTTTTCTAAGTATTTTTCCTAGCACACCAATTATCACTATTGATATTGGCATTACTAAAAACATCATTAAAGTAAGCTGATAGTTTGTCATTAATAGTACAATTATGAAAACTATAAGTGTAATTGTATGCTGAAAAATTATTTCTAATGTTCCAATAATTGTCCATTCTATATCTTGTACATCATTGGTCGCTCGCGATATTATATCACCTTTTCTTTTCTCAGAGAAATAGGATAGAGGAAGTATTAGTATTTTATTAAATATGGCGTTTCTTAAATCTCTTAATATTCCGTTACGAAGTGGTGCAATGGACCACATTGCAAGATAACGAAATAAGTTTTTCATTAGAAAAGAAAGAGCCGTAATACCAGATATATATAATAGAACAGTCTCTGTTCCAAAGTTTTCGATGGAAGAGCTCATAGTATAATACATATAATCAAGCATTGCATCTTTATTAAATGCAAATTCTACAGCTTCTGTTTTAAGAGTATCCATTCCAAAGATTAACTTAAGAAATGGAATAATCATTCCAATGGAAAATATGGAAAATATTATAGTAGTAATATTGAAAGTTATATTCATTATTACATTAGCTTTATAACCTTTTACTAATGATAATAATCTTAGAAAATCCTTCATAAATAGTATATATCTTTAATTTTATTTTTATCCAATAATAGAAACAAAAGTAATACAAAAAGTGGAGTGGATTGATACTCATAGTGCTAATATTATGTGAAAATAGATTAAAATATTTATGAAGCTTTTTCTCAATTTTGCTGTATAAATCTAATACTGTTGGAATATTCAAATAGTAATTCGTCAGTACCTAATATT
>JAOZSY010000250.1:1426-3751 GCA_029939445.1 Bacteroidales bacterium | reverse complement strand
CATCGGTAAAATATTTAATGGAAGAGGGGATTCGCTGTATAGTATGCGGAGAACCCATATGGGGGAGCCTTGAGGAAGCTGCTGAGGAGAAAAATTTTAAAATAGAAGATATTGAGCGCTTTGTGCGCGATTTACAATATTTAGCAGATAATCCAAGCGAAGATGGTAGCGAATACTCAAAAAGAATAGATGTAAAGAAGATGTAATATTTAAATGGTATTATGCATAATATCAAAATCTAATTATTATTGTAAGTTTGCTTTATGTATAAAGGGTTAATAATATATTTAAATAAGCCAGCTCCTTTTGTAGAGTCTTTATCTAAGAGACTTCTTATATCTCTATTTTTTGGGCTGTTTATTTTTACTTTTCTTTTGGTATTTCAACCGTTTTCTATTTCTGAAGATACTGATGCATTTGTGTTAAAGTGCTTTGGATATGGACTTATCACGTTTCTTATAATGGTAATAAATGCTGTGTTTATTCCTATAATATTTCCAAAACTATTCGATAGTGCAGTATATAAAGTAAAACATAATGTGCTACTGTCAATTTGGATTTTAGTTTTGATAACAATTCTAAACTGGGTTTTTACGAGCTATCTTTTCCCAAGTGAAGAGCTTATTTCATTACCAAAATTTACAATAATTACTTTTGCAGTAGGTTTATTTCCCATTTTTATTGGAAGCTATTATTTGGAACGAAAACTTAATAATGAGCATAAGCAGCTAGCCATTGAAGTTAGCAATACATTGAATTCATATGTAAAATCTGTATCAAAAAGTCAGTACTTATTTCATTCAGATCAAAATAACGAGCAGCTAAATTTAAGTGTATCTGATTTATTATTCATTAAATCAGAGGGCAATTATTGCGAGTTTTTTTATCAGAAGAATGGTGAAGTTGATAAAATGCTACTACGAACAACCATGAAAAAAGTGAAAGAAATACTAGCAGAAGAGGTAGATGTTATAATATGTCATCGTTCATACCTTGTAAACTTACATAATATTATTTCGGTGAGTGGCTCTGCACGAAACATCTCCTTAAACTTTGATAATATTGAGTTTACAGTCCCTGTTTCGCGCTCGAATGAAGCATTAGTTACAAAGGCCATTCGTCACATGCAATAATTAAATTGTTATTTCAGCCCTTTTTTCTACCATTTATCCCTTTGATTATTTTTCACTTATTTTATCATCTATTTTTGCATCATCAAATAAAATAATATTGATTAAATAATACCTCTGCAATGAAAAATCTAATACAATTATTACTTTTTATCTTATTCCCATATTTTTTGGTAGCACAAGATAGTAAAGAGAAAGTCGTTTATCAAACCATACGAGGAACCGTAATCGATGATGTAAGCAAATCTCCATTAGTAGGAGCAAGCATTATTATTGTTGGCAGCAATCCCATAAAAGGTGCTATATCTGATGTTTACGGAAATTTTATTTTAAAAGATATAGTCTTAGGAAGAATTTCTATTAAGGTGAGCTATATGGGCTATGCCGACCGCTATCTTAATAATTTGGATTTATACGGGGGAAAGCAATTAGTATTGAATATTAGCCTTGAGGAGAATGTGATTACAACATCGACGGTAGATATTATTGCTCAGGTGAATAAAGAGCGTCCCATAAACGAAATAGCTACAGTGAGTGCTAGAACATTTAGTGTGGAGGAAACACAGCGGTATGCGGGCTCCTTGGGTGATCCTTCGCGAATGGCACAAAACTTTGCAGGAGTGATGGGAGCGGGAGATTCTAGAAATGATATTGTAATTAGAGGTAATTCTCCCCTAGGATTGCTTTGGCGTATGGAAGGAATAGATATTCCTAATCCAAACCATTTTGCAGCAACAGGAACTACTGGCGGCCCCGTAAGTATGCTAAATAATAATTTGTTATCGAATTCTGATTTCTTTACGGGTGCTTTTCCTGCTGAATATGGCAATGCTCTTTCGGGAGTTTTTGATTTGCAAATGAGAAATGGAAATAATCATGAATATGAGTTTGTAGGTCAAATTGGATTTAATGGCTTTGAGCTTGGCGCTGAGGGTCCTTTCTCTAAAAAAAGTAATGGTTCGTTTCTGGTAAATTACAGATATTCTACAATGGCAGTAATGGAGTCCTTAGGAATTGATTTTGGTACGGGAAGTTCTGTTCCTCAATATCAAGACCTTACTTTTAAAATAAATTTGCCAACAAAAAAAGCGGGACGTTTTGTGCTTTATGGTATTGGAGGCAAGAGCTTTATTCAACTTTGGGATAGTAAGAAAGATGATGATGAATCATCTTATGGTGTCTCGGGAACAGATAC
>JAOZSY010000250.1:0-1416 GCA_029939445.1 Bacteroidales bacterium | reverse complement strand
ACCGATTTTGGGTCAGAAACAGGAATTTTGGGTTTATATAATGTGTATTATTTTAATAAAAAAACTCGTTTGAAAACCAATTTGTCTGTTTCGGGGACAAGCGCTACTACTGCACTTGATTCCTTGAAAAGTGACAATGTAACTAAATTTCAGTTTTATAGATCGGCTAATTCGGAAGTAAAATATAGTGCCTCGTCGCACCTTACTCATAAGTTTAGCGCCAAGGATATGATGACTGCTGGGGTAATAGTAGACCATTATAGAGTAAGTTATGTGGATAGTGTATATCGCTCAGCAACTGATGATTATTTTAATTATATTGATGTGCGTGGTGAGGTAAATATGTATCAAGCATACACACAATGGAAGCATAAATTTTCTGATAATTTGAATTTTAATGTGGGCTTGCATTATCAGTTTTTTGCGCTGAATAATAGCCAGTCTATTGAGCCCAGGGCAGGATTAGAATGGAAGTTTTCGCCAAAACAATCTGTTAGTCTTGGTTATGGACTGTTGTCGCAAACACAGCCAAAAATAATATACTTTGTAGAAACAGAATTGCCAAATACGCAAAGTGAAAAAACTAATTTAGATTTAGGTTTTACAAAGAGCAATCAGTTTGTGCTTGCTTATAATAATCAGATTGGACGAAATTTTAGAATCAAAGCGGAGGCTTATTATCAACATATTACCGATGCTCCAGTTAGCAAGTCTATGCCCAACTATTCAGTACTTAATGTGGGAGCTGATTTTAATCTCAGATTAAATGATAGCCTAGTAAACCTAGGTACAGGGCAGAATTATGGAATTGAGCTAACAATGGAAAAGTTTCTTTCAAATCATTTTTATATTCTTGGAACGGCATCCATTTATAGGTCACTATATAAAGGCTATAATGAAATTGAGCATTCAACAGCTTTTGATAATAATTATGTATTTAACGCTCTGGGAGGTTACGAAATTCCTTTTGATAATGGAATGCGAATTAATATAGACCTTAAAGGTGTGTATGCAGGAGGGAAACCATATACTCCTTGGGATGAGCAGAAAACCATTGCTAATAATAATCCAGTATATCTGTGGGATGAATCATACTCAGAAAGGCATAAAGATTATTTTAGGATAGATCTCAAAATTGGATTCCGTATGAGTTTGGGTAAAACGGACCACGAATATGCTTTTGAGGTTCAGAATGTTACAAATCATAAAAATATTTATCAGCAAGTATGGGATCCTATAAATAGTAAAATGAAAACTGATTATCAGCAAGGATTCTTCCCAATGTTTATGTATAGAGTGCATTTCTAAATCTGAAAAATAATCTTTAGAAAACATAGGCCACAGCACAAACTGCTTGTATATTGCCTAAAGCTATAAATAATAAAACCTGCCCAAAGAAAATTTATATTTCTATGG
>JAOZSY010000249.1 GCA_029939445.1 Bacteroidales bacterium | reverse complement strand
TATTAAACTTCTCAGTATAAACTTCTGATCCTAAAGCATTGTAAATATGAACCTCTAGCTCATGACTACTTTTGTCGTTTATTTCTAAAGTGAAGTTACCATCGTTGGGATTAGGATATAGATTTGCGGCTAACTCCACGCCAAGCTCAACCAAACCATTTGGTAATACTTCAATATAATTGGTTTTAACAATTGTATCGCAAACATCGCCATTGCAAATTGCTAAACGCACTGTATAAACTCCAGTATTATTATATGTATGATCTGGATTTTGCTCTATACTTGTATTGCCATCACCAAAGTCCCACTGCCATGTATTTGGTTCTCCTGAAGAAACATCAGAAAAACTAACCTGAATAGGCCATATTCCTGCTTGCACACTTGCCGAAAAATCTGCAGTAAGATATACAGGTGTCATATTAGCATTATTTGCAGTATTGGATCGTGACGAATTATAATTTGTATTTACTTTAGCGTATGTAGTATCTGGATAACAGCCTGTAGTCTTTAATACTTCTATTTGATAATAGACTGTTCCTGTTGGAGGGTTTAAATCTGTATAACTATTGGCTGTACTTGCAAGCTGAGTAAGTAAAGCCATATTATTGCTATTTGTGCCTCTATAAATACGATAGGTATTAAATGGGAATCCTTGATATCCATCCCAAATTAAGTTCCATGCTCCATTCAGCCCTGCATTAATTGTTAGGTGGATAGTTTTATGGAAATTACCCAAAAGAGTAAGTCCACCACAGGTATCTACCGCAGCAATCTTATACTTATAAGCCTTAATTGCTGGATTGGAATTTACATCTACAAACAATGAAGTTTGTGTAAATGGAATCGCTCCAATCTTATCGTATTGATTGGTAATAAATCCTTCCCTATAAACATAGAAACTGTCGATTAGCGCACTATTCTGACGCTCCCATATCAGTTGATTATGATTTGCTGTATCCACTCCTACTATACATAGTTCGGGTGGATTTAGGAATGAATTACTCACCACATAAGGCCCAGAGGTCATATTACAACCATAGTTATCGGTAACCTCTACTTGGTAGTAGCCTGTTTGACTTACATAAATACTTGAGGTGGTTTGTCCACTTGTCCAATTATATGAGTCATAATTTACCAATAGATTCAGATTTATACTATCAATAGTACAAGGCTGTATGCTGCCTGTGGCTTGTATTACTGGCTCTATACTCGGAAAATGATTAAGAATAAAGGCTGGTGATGTTTGTGAACAAATAGCATCAGCAACTATTACTCTATATGTACCTGCCTGCTTGGCATAGAATACTATGCTATCAGCATTTGGGATAATCATACTATTTAATACCCACTGATATGTATATCCTGTACCTGCACTTGCCGAAAGCATAACGCTATCGCCATTGCAAATGGTAGAAGGGCCAGGAGGTGTAATCGCTGCAATAATATTGCACGGATTAGGTGCGCCACCGGTACAAACTATATAATCAATTTCAGTAATGGTATCTCTACATCCTGTGCTAGCATTTTCGGCATATAGGTTTACCGAATAAGTACCATTATACTGATAGCTATGACCTGGATTATAGAAAGTAGAAGTATTGCCATCGCCCAAATCCCAATCGAACTGATAATTGCTCATATTAGGGGTTTGGTTACTAAACACCACATCAAAAGGTGGCTGGGTAAAGGCGGTTGTATTAGCTGTAAATGATAGATTAAAATCTGTAGCATTTATTGTTACTGCTGATGAATTCGACATCTGAGAGCATCCAATATTAGCATCTGTTACTTCTACTTGATAGTTGCCTGTTTGCAAAGCTGATAAACTTGATGCATTGGCTGATGGTAATGATAATCCACCTTGGAACCATTGGTAAGTATAATTGACTCCTGCATTGGCATATAGCAGTACGCTATCGCCTTGGCATACGGAGTTATTGGCTGAACTTATGGTGGCGCTTACAGATTTTACTTCTGTGGTATCAAAATAAGTTGTGGAGATACATCCGTTTTCACTAACCACAAGACTAAGATTCTTATATCCTGCACTATTCCATTCTATCTCATAAGGGCCTTGGCCGCTTCCACTTAGTATTATTGCTCCATCAAAATCCCAATTGTAGAAGGCGGTGCCGCCTGCTACTCCTGTAAAACTGATATTGGCGGTGTCGGAAGAGCAAATTGTGCTTACTAGGTTGAAAGTAGAAGTTGGTATGGGATTAACTATTATAGAAATAGTAGTAGAGGATGCTGTACAGCCATTTGCATCTGTAATATTCACAGAATAATTACCACTATTATAAACGGCTAGTAGATTAGATGTATCATTTGCCAATAACAAACTATTATTATACCAATCATAATTGTAATTACTTCCGGTATTAGCTTGAAGTATTACAGAATCTCCATCACAAAACGAAGAATTTCCCATATTATACAAATTGGCGACTGGCAGTGGATAAACAGTAATTAAAGTTGGTTGAGATTTATCCACGCAAGCATTTGCGGAGACTATTTCTACCTCATAACTACCAGGGTTATCTACTGTTAATGTAGCTAAAGTATCATTCGTTTGAGGGATACTATTCTTATACCATAAATATGATAAATTAGAACCAACACTAGCAGAAAGTACAGTGGAATCGCCAAAGCAGAATGTGGAATTGCCCGATACCGTAATAGACGCTGATGGCATAGAATAAGTGCTAATATTTGAAACAACAGAGGTGTCCTTACAGCCATTATAAGAAGTAATTTCCACCGAATAATCACCACTATTCATGGCATAATAAACTGCAGTTATCGCATTAATAACAGCTGTATCATCTTTTAGCCATTGATATGTATAGCCAGCACCAAGGTTTGCTCCTATGGAAGCAAAACCACCTGGGCAAAAACTAGTTGAGCCATATACAGTAGTTGTAGTAAATGGTAATGGATAAACATGAATTGTAAGAGAATCCGAATATCCACTATACTCACAGTCATTATGAGAACGTACTGATAATTTTGCATCTCCTACAAATGTTGAAGACCAATTGATACTTACTGATGTGTCATTCATTACCATAGTTCCTGCTTCACTTGGAACTAATCTCCAATCATAAGTAGAAGCTAAACTAGTAGTATCAATGCTATAGATATAATTTGCTATATTATAACAAACATTAGTATCTCCCATTGGTATTAATGGAGTGCCTGGTCGGGCACAGCTGTCTATTTCGAAATCGAAAGTTTTATAGTGGCTCCATGCTCCTGTATTATCTTGAACTCTTACAGAAATTATATGATATCCTTCTGTAATTCCTGATATTACCTCATCAAAAACATCATTTATAGTATCAGCAGCGGTAACTGGAATATCTATTCCATTTCCAAAACCTGGGTCTGTATCTATAAAATACTCTATAGCTGAAATTATATTTCCATAGCCATTGCCTTCAACTAATACTGGGAAAGTTTTTACTAAACTCCAAGCTCCTCTAGTAGTTTTTGCACGCAGATAGAAATTATGATAACCTGGAGATAAAGCACTCACATTAACATCCTTAATTATATCGACAGAATTGCTAGGGCTAAAACTCAGTGAGTTTCCATTTCCAAAACCTGGGTCTGCATCGAAGTAGTATTCCATATCGGTAATTTGGTAAGCATCGCTTGGACCTTCTACCAATATAGGATGAGAAACTGCAAAGCTCCATACTCCATTCTGTGTTTTGGTTCTAATAAAAAGGTTGTGATAACCAGTGCTTAATC
>JAOZSY010000060.1 GCA_029939445.1 Bacteroidales bacterium | reverse complement strand
TCATTTTTATTGTAATAATAATGGGAGGAATTTCTATTTCAATGATATTGGATAATGAATGGAGTGGATTATTTGTAAATTTTATAGTTTTTGGATTTATATATTATCTATATAATGCTACTTTCTATCTTATAGAAGATGATACACTTACAGTTAAAAGTAGTGTGCTAGTAAATGAGAAAATTGATATTAATACCATCAGTAAGATTTCTGAAACCAATAATCCATACAGCGCACCGGCATTCTCCCTTGATAGGCTAAACATTAGATATGGCAAATCGGGGACAATACTTATTTCGCCAAAGGACAAAGAAAAGTTTATTAATCATTTGAAATCCATAAACCCAAATATTGAAATCAATTATAAAAAATAGAAATATGCTACGAATTATATTATTAATACTCTCCATAAGTATTACAAGCTATAGTATTGCACAAGACGAAATAAAAGTAATGCAATACAACTTATTAAATTATGGAAATATAACCAGCTATTGTACCGTAAATAATAATTTTTATGGTGATAAAGAACCTCTTTTACATACCATAGTACAATATGTACAACCTGATATATTTACTGTAAACGAGCTTGGGTCAGTAACATTTGTTCACCAAAGAATATTAGACTCAGTGATGAATAAAAACTCGGTAAAACAGTATGATAAGTCTGACTATATAAATACAAATGGTAGTAATTTGGTAAATATGCTTTATTATAATAAGGCAAAACTAGTATATGTAAGTGCCGAAAGTGTTCAAAACAACACAAGAGACATTGTGCTCTATCGCCTATATTATAATAGCCCAAACCTTGCTATAGACAAAGATACCGCTTGGATAAACTGCCTTGTAGGGCACTTAAAAGCAAGTAAAGGTTCGGATAATGTTGCCAAAAGAGCTCTGATGACTAGTAGTGCCATTGCATATCTAAAACAGCATAATTACAAAGGAAATTATCTGTTTATGGGCGATTTTAATGTTTATACTAGTAGCGAACAGGGTTATCAGAACCTTATTAACGAATCAGATATTAACTATCGTTTTTTTGACCCAATAAATAAGCCAGGCAGCTGGAATAATAATAGTAGTTTTGCGGCTTACCACACTCAATCAACACATTCTAGCGGTAACGGTTGCGCTGCAGGAGGAGGTATGGATGACAGATTTGATTTCATTCTTATTTCAAACGATATCAATCAAGGGAATAATCATATTACTTATAAGCCCAATAGTTATTTAGCTCTTGGTAATGATGGTAATCATTTTAATCAGTCAATCAATTCGGGAAGTAATACTAGCGTGCCTGCCAATGTGTTAAATGCGCTCTACAACAATAGCGATCACCTTCCTGTTATCTTAGAACTAGAAATTGACGACCAAGTTTCAAGCATTGGAAATATCAGTAAAAACAGATTAGTTGTAAATTATCAGAACCCTATAAACAACACCCTTGAACTATATATTGAAGCTGATAATTCAGATATACGCTTTATCGAAATATGGAGTATTACTGGGCAGCTAATTATTAGCAAACAGATTAGTGGACGTATAATTAATGAGCATATTTCATTAAAAGAGTATTCCAATGGCATGTATATTCTGAAAATAAATAATAAAGATAGCATAGTAGAATTTAGCTCTAAAATAATTAAACAATAATGCATAAAAACAGACTCTTATCATTACTACTTATCATTATAATAGCTATAAGCAGTAGCTCTTGTATTAACTTAGTCAATCAAATTGTGATTAATAAAGACAAGAGTGGCACCGCATTTATTGGCATTGAACTTAATGCACTATCGGGCTTAATAAATACCAATACTGATGAACTGGACGAAGATAGTAAAGATAAAATAATGAACTTTGCCACTCCTGCAATGGAGAAGCTTAAAGGAATTGATGGTATCAGCAATATCAAATCATCTGGTTTATTAAAACTAGGGAAATATGGTATTAAGTTTGATTTTAAGAATGCAAAAGCGCTAAATACTGCATATTATAGGCTATTAGATATGGATTATAAATGGTATTCACCAGCAATTATTAAGATAAGAAATCATAGTGTAAAAGTTAAAGATGTTAGCTCCCAAATAAAGGAATATATTGCTGAAGATGATAGTGACTTTTTAAGTCCAACCATTATAGAATATCTAAATATTGCTACAATAATTGAAGTGCCAAATAATATTACTTCTGTAAAAATGGATATGGGCGAAACTAGCTATAATGGCAAAACTATAAATGTGATTATTCCACTTAAGAGTGTTTTAAAAGAAGATGCATCAGTCGGTTTTATGTTTAACTATTAAATAACTACTTTCGCAAATCAATTATGAAAACCATCAAGAATATTTCAGTAGCATTTATAGGAAGCGGCAATGTGGCAACTAAGCTTGCTCAGTCACTTTATAAAGAAGGCATCTCCATTAAGGAGATATACTCTCCTACATTTTCCAATGCTCAAGAATTAGCTGATACAGTTGGCGCAACTCCCATAGAAAGCCTAAATAATATCTCCCAAAATATTGATATTATTATTATATCCATTTCTGATAGTGCGCTTAAAGAAATAGATTTACCAAAATTTTCTGATAATACCATAATATGCCATACTAGCGGTTCGGTAAATATAGAAATTCTCAATAAACACAATAATTATGGTGTTTATTATCCATTACAAACTTTTAGTAAAAATACTAATGTTGACATTTCGGAAGTTCCATTTTGTATAGAGGCAAATACTGAATCAAATCTCGAAACTCTTTTTTCATTAGCAGAGTTAATTTCTAATGATGTTAGTATTGTTACATCCTTGGAAAGAGAAAAAATGCATCTTGCGGCGGTTTTTATTAATAATTTTACAAATGCAATGTATTCCATTGCCGAAGATTTGATGCAAGAGTCGGGTTTAAACTTCGATTATTTAAAGCCCTTAATTAAAGAAACTGCTAATAAAGCAATAAAGCATTCCCCAAGAGAAATTCAAACTGGCCCAGCAGTAAGGAATGATAAAAGTATAATTAATAAACATATTCGGGATTTGGAT
Organism: Bacteroidales bacterium; assembly: GCA_029939445.1. Classification (GTDB taxonomy): domain Bacteria; phylum Bacteroidota; class Bacteroidia; order Bacteroidales; family UBA1556; genus UBA6267. The sequence goes on along the minus strand of JAOZSY010000060.1, from coordinate 9,790 downwards.
AATAATGAAGAGTATTCTAACATATACAAACAACTAAGTGATTTAATATATAAACTTAAGAAGAAACAATAATGAAAAATTATAAGGCAGACTTAAATACAATAAACACATTTATATTCGATTTTGACGGCGTATTATCTGACGGAATGGTATTACTAACTGAAGAAGGCCATTACCTTCGTCGCACAAATGTAAAAGATGGTTATGCCTTACAATTAGCCATTAAGAAAGGCTATAGAGTGGTTATTATTTCTGGAGCAAAAGCTGATGGAATGCACCATAGGCTTTACAATTTAAATATTAGAGATATTTATCTAGGAGTTAAAAATAAGCTTGAAGTTTATAATGAAGTAAAAGAAAAATACAATATTACTGATAAGAACATAATCTATATGGGAGATGATATTCCTGATTATGAAGTGATGAAACATGCTGGAGTTGCAGCTTGTCCTGCCGATGCTACTACCGAAATAAAAGAAATATCAGACTATATATCTCATAAAAATGGTGGTGATGGCTGCGTTAGAGATATTATTGAACAAACGCTTAAGCTCCATAAAAAATGGATGAATAAAGATGCTTATAATTGGTAATTTTATATAGTAAAAAGTGGTAACCCTTCGGCTCCGCTCAGGATGACAGGGGTGGTAACCCTTCGGCTCCGCTCAGGATGCAGGGGTTGTAAAGTATTGTAAGGAGTGGTAAGGTATTGTAAAAAAGATGGTAAGGGGTGGTAAAAGATGGAAAAGACTGAAAGTTCAAGCTTGCAATTCCCATTTATACTCTAGCCTTTTTTATGTAACACGGTCTTCCAGACCGTAGTTTTTTCTAGAATCACTTTTCTAGAATAATCTACGGGCAAGATACCCATGATACATAAGGATTTATCTCCTGAAACGTGGAATAAGCTTAGCTATTTTGCTTTAAAAACTTAAACTCAGGCGACATAAAATAAGTCAGGCTAATTTGCACCCACCAAGTTTCTGTAGCTGTACTTTTAGGGGTTTTAACTTTAATAATCTTATACTTAGTCTGAGTTAGTGCTTCATTATTGACAGTAACCACATTTATTTTAATCTTAGGTTCCTTATCAAAAGGCCCATTAATCCAGTCCTCGCTTTTAGGTGTTTTTATACTTATCAATTCAGCATTCTTTTTTGCTAATAGCTCTGATATTTCTTTCCTAAAATCGGCAAAATATCGTTGATATAATTGTCTTACATAGATAGATATAGCTCCTATAAATATTAATAAAAGTAAGTATTCCATATTATTTCTTATTTGACTTAATTCTTAAAAACAATCTAATTCTTCAATTTATCACATTAGCATTTTAGTGATTTAATAATTTAACACTTTAGTAATTTACCAATTTATTCCAAACAAAAAAAGCCCCGAGCAAAACTCGAGGCTTTAGAATAATATTTTTTACTAATACTAGAATGCAAAGTTAACACCAATATTTAATCCATAATTAGAATAAACAGTAGAAGAACGTAATGCATCTTGTGCTTTTGCAGCATCAGGAGTTGGGTTATAAGTACCATTATTAGAAGATGCATCTAACTCATCAACATAATTAGTTTCCTTTTGAATAGTAGTCATTGCAGGTAACATATCAGCACCATCAACCTCATACTTAGTAATTTCGCTAGAAGAACCACGGATAGTTAAACCAGTATATTGTATCTCACCAAATAACTTTAAGTTATCGCTTAGCTCATACTCATAACCAATAGCTCCAGCAAATCCTATAGAGAATTTACCACTATATTCCATTTCAATATCATTAGTAGATTTTGTTACGGCAGTACCGCTAAAACCAGGATTTTCTTCATGAGAAGTAACAAGAGTTTTACCCATTACTGGAACAATAATTCCAAATTTAGTGTAAAGACCCATATCAGTTTTAACAACTAATTGAGGAGTCAATCTAAGTTGATTTGACTTTGCTGTAACACTATAAATATAAGGAAAATCAAAAGACATTCCTGGCGCTACTTCGTTCTTAGAAGTAAAATCAACATCAGCAATAGTACCTTCAGAACTCATAAAATAGTCAATTCCAAGTTCAAAACCGATATTATCATTAAAGAAATAACCAACTTTAGCTCCTAATTGCAAGCCTTGTCCCATACTTCCCCATACAATACCTCGAGTACGAGAGTCGTCAGACACTACACCTGAAACACTATTTGATACTGAACCTTTCATTTCGGTTCCCGCTTCGTACTTATTAGCACCAATGCCATAACCAAGCTTTGCTCCAACATAAAGTTGAGCACTCATTGTTGTAGCCAAAAATATTGCAACAACAAATAGTAAATTCTTTTTCATAATTTCTAATTTTAAGTTTGTGTTTTTTATTTATCCTAACAAATGTAGATAAATTACTCGAATTAACGCTATATATTATTCAAATAATTCACAAAGAATTGTTAATAAGATGATTCTATAAATCAAATTAATGATATTCTAATTAATTTTATGAAAAAGTAAATACTAATACAATAAATTAACAGCTAATTATCTTATTGAGCAAGGGTAAATCTAAGGCTTATTCCCGCTTTAATATTAGAGCTTGGATATTGTGTAGATACAAATGGATTATTAATTACCTGATCATAGAACATTCTGAATGTTAGGCTTCTACTAAACTGATAATCTCCAGAAAAGTTAATAGACATAATACTTTGTCCTTGACTAATTTGATCTATATCTTCAATTAATTTTCTTAAAATAGTCTTATTCTTTCTTATGGAAAAATCCAATTTTAAGTTTATATCACTTTTAAAAGTTTTGGAGCCTCCACCAAGTTTTAGTTTAAGAGGAACGTCCTTAAATCTATAACCTGTACCAACAATTAATTCGTCACTATTGATCTCAGTAATCTGATTATTAGCAAAACTCATGGCAACATTCCTGCTTTTTCGGATAGCTAGCTTAATAATTAAGCTGTTTTCAAGGGTCATATCGAAGTTTATAAGCGGACTATATTGCTCATTAATACTTACCATTGCCATATCATATTTAGGAATATAGTTATTGCCAAGTTGATCGCGTACCCATGCTACTCCATCATCACCAACTTTATACAATATATTATTGGTAAATGAACCCACAGAATATGTACTTGTATATGCATGCGTTATATTAATCGTTTTGAACCATTGACCTATAAATTCAATTTGCGTAAGACCATTATACGAGAATCTCCAGTTTGGTAACGGAATCTTAGGGAAAGCTACCAAACTAATATTATCAGGACTCTTACCACTATATGCCGCAAGAAAAGAGTAGAGCATCACCTCACGATTCGTTCTAGAATATCCATCAGGATATAAAACACCATTCAATGTATCTTCTTTATAAGTTCCATCCCAAGCGCGAGTGCCACTTGAGGCAAGCCTTTCGGCTATTGGTAAGAGAAAATCCTTAAAATTTTCGAAAACCGGGCTACTATGGGTTATATCATCCTCACTAATAAAACTTGTTAGATATGTATTATACGACATAGAGAACGAACCCGCTTTTGTAGGAGTATATGAAGCATAAGTGTCCGATAATGTATCATACCTCCAATACTCTTGCGCTATTTCCGAATAATTTCTTAGGAAAGTAAGCTCTATTTTCATACTAGGAACAGGCTCTATGGAAATTCGTCCATTAATATTTGAAGTATGCTTTACTACTGTAGGATTATTTAATTGCTGACTCTCTGTAATCCAACCATTTGTAGCAGCTCTATCTGCAATATTTACCTGACTTCCCAAAACAAAATCCCATCCCGGAGCGTAATGATTATTCCAATTGACTCCCAAAGGGCCTGGTGATTGATTAAAGCCTGGCAATACCGTTCCATTGGATTCTGTATACGAGAAATTAGCACTACGCACCATCATCATCACTCTTAAAGAAGCATCCAATACTATCTTTCCCCAATTTTTCTTAGCAGTTTTGGCAGAATCTTGCCCATCAACAGGAATATTCATCCTAAAGGATTTATTTCCCATCATATTTTTCTTTCCTGCTTGGTTTATCTTTTTCAGATAATTTACCTTATTATATAAACGGGTTAAATTACCTGTAATATTTAACTGTTTCTTATTTGAATTCTCTATTGTATTTCCCAAGAACTGTGTGGATAACGGAGCTGCAGTCCATCTATAAGTTCCTCCATATCTAGCAGTCATACTAATCCAGTTCAGTATTGGAATTTTATTAATAGGAACAGCATAATTCACATTATAAATCTGGTTGAAATTGGTTATACGTCCAAAATCAGCAATATTTTGCCATACCGTATCTCTATACTCATTCCATCCCGAAGAGCTCTTGTCTACAATACCAGCAGGTTCATCAATTCGAGCCTGAACGTTGGCTTTATAATCAAACTTAAGGCTCCTACTGAAATCGTAACGGAGGTTATAATTTCTATTCCAGCTAAATGTTTTAACATAAGTAGGATTAATAATGATAATTGAGCGAGTTTTCTTTCGCATTAAGTTCTCATTATAAGTACGGTCCATATCAGTACGGAAACCCAATTGCTTTGGCAATAAGTTGAAATTAAAATCCTTAATTAGTTGCAGGCTCTTATGCTTTCGCAAAAACTTAATCCGTGCAAATGGCTTGTAATTCTTAGGTTTTTTCGTGAAATTATAACCTATTGCCCCTTTATAGCTTTTCTTATCGTTATACTCTATATCAATATTACTATGATACTGCTGCGAATATTGGTAGGTAAAGTCAAAATTCTCAACATCATAAATCTGCGGCTTCCCTGTCGTACCTGTTCGCATTTTTTTCATGTTCATAAGGTTAAAGCTGGTTCGCTTTGTATAGTCTGTTGATATTCTTTTAACAGAATCCCTCTCTCCTTTAGTTTTAAAAGTAGCAAGATCATCCTCATATTTAATATCGGGATTTACAGGGTTGAACTCAGGATCCTTAAACGTTTCGCTAACATCAAAGTGCATTGGAATACGAATTCCAGAGTTTTCGTTAAAGAATTTTCCTAGTTCTAGATTTGTAGCAAAATCATAACCGTAGATATTCTCCTGCTGACGTTCATTAACTTTCTGCTCTATGGAGCCAAAACCTGCTGTACTAATATTACCCGCAAGAACTACATTTCCTAAATCAGCTAAGTCGGCAGCAATAACAGTATTAGCGGCCCATCCTCCTTCTTCGTCAAAATCGGTAACACGTAGTTCGTTCACCCATACTTCAACACATTTATCGAGGCCGTCATCAGCAGCGCTACCGGGTATTGCTTTAGGGTTTCTTATACCCATCATAATAGTTTTTACAGAGCTTAGTGTAGGGGTTCCAACTATCGTAATCCTATTTTTTCCGTCCATTACAATAAATGGAGTTGACATATTAATAGTTCCATTAGCATCTTCGCGAACGGCAATATTACGAGCCTGTTTTGCATTCAGAAACTTCTTTAATTCTAGGTTAATTTCATTAGCAGAAGGCCAAATAGCGTTATCATCAGTAGTATACCAAGGGGTAAGTTCTAAAGGAATTTCGTACTCATAATAGTTTTCTGTAAAGTCTGTTCCCAAACGAATAAAGAAATGTAGGTCTCCATTTCGTATATGCTTATCCTGATATGCTTGTTCGGCATGGATAAACATATTTAAATTCTTATATCTACGGAAATCAAAATCAGAGGTTTTATAGGCCGCACGAGCATCTCCATCTTGCAAATTGCAGACCTTAAGAACAACACTCTGCTCATTCATTTGCGAAGTACGAGCAGGATTATAAGCAAGCTCTCTTTCAATCCCTGGAGGCAATACATAAGGAATGGGGCTACGCTTACCATTCTCTTCAATATTAACACGGGTAACATCAAAACTTGTGGTTCCATTACCATTACCAGGAATATAATCACCAGGAGATAGTAGCTCATCGCCATATTTACGCCACTCATTTCGAATAAGTTCTAATGTAGCAAAACGTAGAATTGCTTGTTGTGAGAAGTTCTTCATAAACATTCTCATAAACCGTATTGATGTAAAATCTTGTATTTGACCTATAACTTTATCTGGTGCAGTAACAGGAATTCTAAACTGATACCATTTTACATCTGCATTTTCGCCATTCTTTAACTTAACACGAGCTTCATAAATATCAGAAATAAAATTTTCTCCTTGCACCATCTTATCTGGCGCTAATTGTACTCTATACTGAAAATATCTTTCCTCTTCGCTTAAGGTGTTATCTTTATTTATATCCTCCACATCAGGAAGAGTAGTAGATGTTGTAGGATATGTTTCGGGGCTCTGCTGTGCAGTAGGAGAGTTTCCATCTACACCATTATACTTTTTATATCTTTGTAGTATTGTTAGGTAATCGCTATCATAATCAGAGCCTCTAAAATAGTGGTAATCATCATTCGAAGGGTCATTTTCGGCATCAATATAAGCTTGCGAGCCCGTGCCATAAATAGCACCTATTCTATCAAGATATTTTACTTGATAAAAATTCTTTTCGTCAACAGTTCTAAGTCCATCGTAACCCACATCTTGGTATTCACGAGCATCAGGATTATTATCGAAAGAATTAGTCATTGCTTGTAGTGTAGGAACTATTCCCCAAATAGTAGTATCCACATTTGAAATAACATCAGATGTTGGCAGTCCGTTCTCAAAGGCTTTTCTGCCATCACGTAATATATCTTCAGAAATATCACCAAGGTTAAAATATAAATCTCCACCACTTTGCAATCCTTGTTCTGGACCAGCACCATCGGGATCAATAAATGGATCCATCAGCCAAAATTCAATATACTCAACATTTGTAGCAGTAAAATCCGTGCTTTCAATCTGCCTCATAATTCCACCCCATCTACTTTCTGGGCGCATTAGCGAACCATCGGTATTTATACCGGCAGATATTCCTCCGCCCTCTACATCAAAGTTATATGGGCCTCTTTCGTCGGGATAATATGCAAGGTTAAATACTGGCAGATTTGTTGGAACATTGCCTGTTTGCTCTTTATTAGGGAAAACCTCTTTCTCAAACACTTCACGAACATAATGATTTGACTGAGCATCTTTATCATTCTTTATATAATCGGGAGTTAAATTATTATTTCTTACAAAAAGTGGATCAATAACATACCACGAAAGAGTTGCTCTATTATAACCTATTTCCAATGAGTTTTTTATTCCTGCCTCGGGAAACATATCTGCCGAAAACTGTCCCTGTGGTGTACTTGCCAACTTCCATCTACCAACATTCATAAGGTCAATTCCTGAAGAACTCCCTTCAAAATCATCGATATAAGAAACTCCCGTAGATCCCAAAGCACGAGGGTGACCAGGAATCATATGAGCAAATTCACCAGTAATACTCACTATAGATGCTGCTTTTGTATCAATAAATGGGATTTTATCAATCATTTTGGTCAGCCATCTCGATTCTTTCTGATAGCTACCATCAAGTCCCCAAATAGTATTTGAAATAGGCTCATCGCCAGTATTTACTTTCTGAGTAAGTGGGCGCTCCGTTAAATTCATAATAGTAGCCCCGAGCATAAAATCTTTATTAACTTCGTAATCTACATGCGCTCCCAAAAGGGTTTTCGATTGCACATTAAACATAGAATTGCTTTCCAAAGAAATATTAATTGGCGTTCCTGAATTTAGAATTCCCTCATTAATAATCTTAACTCTACCAAGAGTATAATCAACTGTATAATCAACATTTTCGCGAAGAGGAACACCACCGGCAGTAACTTTTACCGAACCTTGAGGAACGTTCATTGCGTTCAACGATATTTCGGATCCTGCACCAGATTTATATCTTCCCTCCATTGCAAATCTGTTCTTATCGGGATATTGTCGGGCCAAGTGCTTGGTAAGTGTATAAAGCGAATCAAAGGCGTATTTGGTAGCCATGGCCGAATTAGGATCATTAGGATCAATGGCAATACGAAGGTCTTCGCCAAAAGGCTCAAGCACGGGAAAAAATATCCTACCATTTCGTGATTCTACAGTACCACCATTTGTGGCAGCACCGTCGATATAATCAAAAACACCATCCGAAATTGGATCTAATTGAGTATTCAGATTATCAAGCCCCATGGCCTGAATTAATGGCTGACCACTAATTGCCCCTTCACTAATAAAGCCTGTTGGAACACCAAATTCAGGATTTTCATAAACCACATTAAGTCTAAAATCTTCTGCCGATAACTGATATGCCTGCAATGAATAAACATTCTTCATCATCAAATCCCATGTTGGTACTTTGGTGCTCACATTGGTAGATTTCAGCATCTTTACCATAAGGTTTTGTGGTGCCACTACTCCCTGGTCAGAAAACTCTCCCACCATATGAACAGTAGTATCGCCCACAATTGTATATTGATATGCTACCGCCAGAACTTGATCCGAATTTAAACGAGAATTAATGGAAACAAAACCAAGTTTTGAGTTTATTGTAAATTCTCGAGTTGTAAGACGACGTGCATTTTCCACTTTCTCAAAATCGCGCCCTGCAACAAACATATATGGTGATCCACTCAAGAAACCACTCACAGTATTTATATTTCTAACTGATCCAGAACTAGATAATAAGCCGGCATATAAATCATTGGAATGATTATCTGGCAAACCCTGTGGATTTCCTATGGAAGGGAAAATAACATCATCACGGTAAGGATCGCTCTCACCCAAATCCATATAAGCAACAATATTTCTGTTTTCTTTTACCGGGGCACCAATTGTTGTTACCCAAACCTCCACTTTAGTAATATTCACCCCCGAATTTATTGCGGGCAAGTTTTTTAAAGCTTCATTATAGTGGTCACGAAAATAATGCGAAAGGAAAAAGTGCTTATTTTCTTCATATTCATCGGCTTTTACATAAAACTCCTGAAGCTGTGCACCACCTTCTACTGTAATATTTTTGGATTCGCTTCGTTGCTGTGAGAATACTGTTGTAACAGTGGTTTTACCAAATTTCCATTTAGTTTTTACACCAAATAAAGATTGCGAACCCTGAATCAGCGAAGTATTAAGAGGCATTGAAACATCTCCCGCTTCAATAAGTTGGAGAATTTCATCTTCATCGCCCTCATAGGCAAGTTTCATTTTATTATCAAACTCAAAATTTGCCTCTGTATTATAATTTATACCAAAATCGATTTTATCACCAACCTTAGCTCTTACATTCATCTGTATTTTCTCTTGAAAATCGAAGTTTGTAACTCTCTGTTGCTTAACATTTAGAGATGGGTCTTCACGTTTTGAAGAATTAACTCCAAAAATAAGTTCAGCACTTCCTTGGGGTCTAATATCTATGGTATTACTTCCAAAAATAGTACTAAAGGCTTTACTTCCAATATGCAATTTTGGAATTACAGAGCTACTAGCTCCAAGTCCATCTTGCTGAGCACGACTACGAAAATAAGCTTGACTAGCCTTATCTCTTTCATAATCCATATACTCTTCTAGCGACATGGAATAAGGAACTCCAACAGGAATATCGCCAATCATTTCCTGAAAAATATATTTTCCAGTTTCAGAATCGTAAGTTATAGTGGTAGTTTGATTTGAAGGAGAATTTAAATACATTGGACTCGTTCCTGCAGGCTCATAAGGAGAGTTTCCTCCCTGCTGCACTGGATAAGTTAATGTGTCACCATTATCAGGTGTATCAATAGGCGAAATCAATAATCTACTTTCTGTAGAATAAGCATAGGGAATCTCCTCCCAATAATTATTAGAGCCCACAACACTATTAGCTTGTACATACAGCAAAAGTGAAT
>JAOZSY010000248.1 GCA_029939445.1 Bacteroidales bacterium | reverse complement strand
ACCCTTAAATACTTATATATGATCTACACCAAAGGTGGCGACAAAGGCCAAACCTCACTAATAGGCGGCAAAAGAGTTGCTAAGTATAGTCTTCAAGTAGAAGCTTACGGCACAATTGACGAGCTAAAATCTTATACAGGTTTGATTCACGATTTATTTGACGATAAGCATACAAAGGAAAGTTTACTTAGAATAATAAACCAGCTATTTGTTGCAGAAAGTCTTATGTCCATTGATACCATGGAGCGAGGAGAAAAAATGCAACAAATTACTAATGCCGATATTGAATTTCTTGAGCACGAGATAGACAGAATGACGGAGCAATTAGCTCCACTAACAGCATTTATCCTTCCTGGCGGACATACAACAATATCGCATTGTCATATAGCACGCACAATCTGCCGCCGTGGCGAAAGAGCTTATTTACGATTTATTGCCGAGGGCTCCGAAGAAATATTCAATGCTACTATCGCAAAATATCTAAACCGCCTAAGCGATTATTTCTTTACAATGGCACGCTACGCTGCTTTTCAGAATAATGTTACAGAATTAATATGGAAAACATAAAATGTTACTGCTGCTTTTATGAAGTTAGATTAGTCCCATAGGGACGAAACCATTGTAATCCAAGAAAATAATCATAAAACAAAGCTCCATCGGAGCGAAACAATAATAACATGCCAAACACTTATACACAAATATATGTTCAGATAGTTTTTGCAGTTCAATACAGGCAAAACCTTATTGCTGAAGAACATCGTGAAAAACTGGAGAAATATATTTGTGGTATTATTTCTAATAAAAAGTCCAAACCATTAGCTATATTTTGCAATACGGATCATACGCATATTTTAATTGGATTACATCCTAGTATCTCTATATCAGATATGGCAAGAGATATTAAAGCAAATTCGTCAAAATGGATAAATAATAATAATTGGATATTGGGAAAGTTTAATTGGCAAGGAGGATTTGGAGCATTTACATATTCAAAATCACAAATAGATACAGTGGTAAAATACATATTAAATCAACCAGAACATCATAAGAAAAATACATTTAGGGATGAATATATTGATTTGCTGAAAAAATATAAAATTGAATATAATGAAAAATATTTGTTTGAATGGAATGACTAGCGGTGTCACTCCTACGGAGCTAGATTCTTTTTGCTCCGAGGGAGCTATATTAGTATGGTTACTTTTTGTATTTTGAAGTTTAATATTGTTTGGACAACACAATGGGAAATTATGATTAATAAAAACACAGACTAATGCCATAGTAACGAAACCATTGTAATTATAGCGATTATTTCTTTACAATGGCTCGCTACGCTGCGCATACAAACAATATCGTAGAAATAACTTGGCAAAGTTCAAAGTAAGGTGTTAACGAGCTCCAACAAGATTGCTTCGCTGCGCTCGCAAAATTGGTGCGCTGGGCTTGTATAGGGAGATACGTTAAACTTTAATTAAAACTAGGGTTCTGCGAGGAGGCACGACGATGCAGACTCCCCAACCCCATTTAAAATTTACACTACCTCCAACAATATTTACTTCGCTGCGCTCGCAAAGTTGGTGCATTGTCTTGGTGGGTAGGTTTTTAACCTCAATATAAACTTTATTTTCCTCTCTAAAAACCAATTTTAAAAAAGCTTGGTTTTTTCAATTAAAAGTTTACTTTTGCAAAAGTAGAAAATGGAAAATAATTAAAGATATTAAGATATGTATTGGACACTAGAACTAGCATCAAAGATTGAAGATGCACCATGGCCAGCAACAAAAGAGGAGTTAATAGATTACTCTTTACGCTCAGGAGCACCTATGGAAATTATTGAGAATTTACGTGAGATTGAGGATGAAGGTGAGCAATATGAATCTATTGAAGATCTTTGGCCAGATTATCCATCAAAAGAAGATTTCTTCTTTCATGAAGACGAGTATTAGTAAAATACTTTAGAAAAATATTTAGGGCTTTTTTAGCCCTTTTTTTATGCCTTTTTTTTAGGAAATACATCGGATAAAGAGTTTTTATGCCATCAAAAAGTCCCTACTCTTATAATAATTAGTACCCTCTTTCCTTCTTCCATCTACTGGCAAAGGATTCCTTAAATTTAGGAATACTACGTTTACTTCCCCAAGCTTTATTGAAGACCATTCCAATGCCGAAGTTTTTTACTGATGGAGAAAAGGTTTCTATAATCCATCGTTTTTTCATAACTACCTTATAAGCACTCATAATAACGGCAAAACCTTTTTCTGTTTTACCTTGCTTCACAGCATCGCGTCTATTATAGAGCAATAAGTCGTGAAGTGGTATTTTTACTGGACATTCTTCGGTGCACCTACCGCAAAGAGTGGAAGCAAAACTCAGGTGGTTATATTCCTCAACGCCACACATATGTGGAGTGATAACTGAGCCAATAGGTCCGCTATAAGTAGTGTTATATGCGTGGCCTCCAATGGTTTTATATACAGGGCATACGTTTAAACAAGCGCCACAACGAATGCAGCCGAGAGCTACCTTTTGGTGTTCGGTATTTAATAGGTTAGTGCGACCATTATCTAATAATATTAAATATTGATGCTCAGGACCGTCAATCTCACCTTCTTTTTTGGGACCTCCAATTAGCGAATTATATACTGTAATATTTTGCCCAGTACCATGGGTAGAAAGCAATGACCAGAATAAATCTAGATCTTTTATTGAAGGAATTATCTTTTCTATACCTACAATAGCAACATGTACTTTCGGAAAAGAGACGCTTAATACACCATTACCTTCGTTCTCAGTAAGTGCGATTAATCCCTTATCTGCAACCAGAAAATTACCGCCAGTAATTCCCATATCGGCATGGGTAAATTTCTTTCTGAGTAAATTTCTTGTATATAAGGTAAGTTCTTCGGGACTAAAATCTTTGGGAGTATCAAATTTTTCATGATAAAGAAGCGCAATATCTTCTTTACTCTTATGCATGGCAGGAGTAACAATATGATAAGGTTTTTCTCCTGCAATCTGTACAATATATTCTCCTAAATCAGTTTCCAAAGATTCTATTCCCTCATTTTCTAAATGCTTATTGAGCTCAATTTCTTCAGTAATCATTGATTTAGACTTCACTATCTTTTTCACATCGTGAAGCTTAGAGATTTTTTTAATGGCTTTAATGGCATCATCAGCATTCTCTGCCCAGATTATTTGCCCGCCATTTTTTGAGAAATTCATCTCAAACTCTTTTAGGTGAAATTCTAAATTATTTACAACATTACGTTTTATTCTCGCGGCTCTATCTTTCGCCAATTCTAAATTTAGATATTGCTTTTTCCCCTTTATTACAGCCTTCTCATATCTTAAAATATTAAAATCTATAATTTTACGATGATTTTCATCAAAGGCTATATTGGAAGTATCCTTAAGAAATTGCGTTTTTTGTTGCGACATTTTTATAAAAAATTTTATTACTACAAAGTTATAGCTTTTAGTTTATTATAGGCGAAATATTTTAGCTTTTTTATCTAAATACATAACATTTTTTTATAAATCCATTAACAACGTCCAAAACAGGATGTTAAATCCATAAAAAAACTCTCGTCAGACCCATTGGGATTAAATTAGAGAAACACTTCAGAAATGGGAGGGAATGAGCGAAAACGGGGCCTGCTGTATTTGCGATGATGGGCTAATAATATAAAGTAGAATAAACTAATTACCTAATTTATAGCTAATCAGTGTGAATGGGAATATGATAAATAATCGTAATTATCATTAGCTCCGCC
>JAOZSY010000247.1 GCA_029939445.1 Bacteroidales bacterium | reverse complement strand
CATTGTAATAATATCTGGCAAAAGTAAGAATTATTTATTGGAAATTAGTAAATAAGTAATTGTTTTTTTAATAAATCTTCGTATAAATAATAATAAAACTATTAACTCCTATTTAGATTTATCTTCCCATTTTTCAATTGACTTAATGGCCTGTGCTCTGCCATATTCTATAAGCTCTTCGGCTCTATAGTAATCGAATAATCCGCCAGATTCCTGAGAAACAGGAATAATAATATCAGGAGGAGAAAGCTGCAATGATAATGTAGTAATACGCCTATGCATCATATTTAATGACTCATCAATTATTTTTAAATACGACCAACGATCTCTCAAGCTTTCGTTATCATTAGTTTCGCCTCGCCATTTACTAATAATATTTTTTACAATAGAGAACGTCATATTATTAGATTCTTCAATAGTATTTTTATACTTCGGCAGTGGTATATAGTCAAATTCTGCTGATAAATCTACAGCCACTATTATATCCCCTTCATTTCTCTTAACTTTATTTACTGGCAATGGATTCACTATGCCACCATCCACAAGTAATTTGCCATCTAATTCCACCGGAGTAATCACTGTAGGGTAAGCAACACTTGCTCTTATGGCATCAAAAAGTTTTCCTTTTTCAAAAATAACTTCTTCTTTTCCATTAATATCAGCAGCAATAATACTTGTATGGATTTTTAAATCTTCCATTTGCCAACTTCCCACTAAAGTCCTTAGCTCATCAAAAACTCTATCCATTTTTACAAACCCCAAGTTCATGGTGAAGTCTACAAGACGATATACATCAGCTTTGGATAATTGTAATGCCCATTGTTTAAATTCAGAAAGTTTTCCTGTGGAATATATTCCGGCAATCAACGCTCCCATAGAAGTGCCAGCAATAGAGGTAATTTGAAATCCTCTTTTTTCTAATTCTTCAATAACTCCAATATGAGCAAGTCCCCTTGCGCCACCTGCGGATAACACTAATGCAACTTTTTTAGCCATAATATCTTCGTTAATTATTGAGGAATAATACTATAATAGTTCATCTATCTTTTCAAGCAAAGTTTCCCAAAGGTATTTCTTCTTTTCCTCTTTGCAACCAGCAACCAGCTCCTCTTCCTTATTGTTTTCAAAATAATCGAGAATGGCATCGGCAATTTTTACAGGATCTACATCTACTACATAACCAGCAATACCATCAGGCACAATCTCTGGTAGCCCTCCTACTTTAGTTACAACCATTGGCTTCTCAAAATGATATGCAATTTGCGTTACCCCACTTTGAGTAGCAGTTTTATATGGCTGAACAACCAAATCGCAGGCATTAAAATAATCACCTACTTTGCTATCAGGAATAAAATCTGTTGCCAATACTAATTGGTCTTCTATTCCTAATTCAGTAATTAAATCGAGATATTTTTGCTCATTAGAATAATATTCGCCAGCAACAATCAGTTTAATACCACTTTTACGAATGCGCTCATCATTCATTGCACGAAACAATAAATCTAAACCCTTATAGTCACGTATAAAACCAAAGAAAAGGATGTATTTAGCATCTTGCTTTAATTCTAAATTCGATCTAGCTTCTTTCTTATTCTTAGGCTCTCCAAAGTTATCATATACAGGATGTGGAGTATATATCTTAGGTGTATTTTTATCAAAAGTATTTAAATCGTCAAGTACAGATTGCGACATAGAGATAAATCCATCCACAGCACCCACAAAATATTTTGCTAATATATGATCTCCAATACGTTTTTCGTGAGGAATAATATTATCAATTATACTTATTACTTTAGTCTTAGTACCACGTTTGGCAATACGAGCAACGGTTCCTAAGCTAGGCCCCATAAAAGGTAACCAAAACTTTATTATTAGTAAATCAGGATTAATTTTACGAATTTGATTTCCCACAGCAATCCATGATATGGGATTTACCGAATTAAGCTTCACTTCTATATCAAGGTTTTTTGGAGCTGTTTCTTCAGAGAACTGTGTTTTGCCCGGAAAAAGAAAATTAGGATATTGTAAACTAAAGGTAATAATTTTCACTGTATAACCTTGTTGCATATATGCACGAGCAATACGCTCGTTATAATTTGCCAAGCCACCACGCAAAGGATATGCACTACCCAGTATTACAACACTTTTATTAGAATTACTCATCTAAGCCCACTGATTTCTCTATAATATATTCATTTCTTATGGATGAGTTTCTTGCTATTAATTCTCCCAAGAAACCAGAAACAAACAGCGTTGTACCCATCATCATTGCCAACAGAGCCACAAAGAAAATAGGTCTATCAGTCATATGAAATTGGTCCATAGCAAATTTTGCAATAGTTAGGTAAATGAATATTCCAAAACCTATAATAAAAAGGAATGTACCTAATGTTCCAAATAGGTGCATTGGGCGCTTTCCAAATTTTGAGATAAAAGTGATAGAAAGTAGATCCAAAAAACCATTAATAAAACGCTCAAGTCCAAATTTGGAGTACCCATAAGGGCGTTTGCGGTGTTCTACAACTTTCTCACCTATTTTAGTGAAGCCAGCCCATTTTGCCATCGCAGGAATATATCTGTGCATTTCACCATAAACCTCCACAGTTTTTATTACATCCTTACGGTATGATTTTAAGCCGCAATTCATATCATGAAGACCAGTTTTAGTCATCCTTCGAGTCGCAGCATTATATAATTTTGTTGGTATTGTTTTCGAAAGTGGGTCATGACGTTTCTTTTTCCAGCCAGAAACAAGATCAAAACCATCTTCAACTATCATACGGTATAATTCTGGTATTTCGTCTGGGCTATCCTGTAGGTCAGCATCCATAGTAATAATTACATCACCTTGGGCAGCATCAAAAGCTCTATTTAGTGCTGCTGATTTACCATAATTTCTGCGAAACTTTATACCTTTTATAGATGGGTTCTCTTTTGATAAATCATCAATTATTTGCCACGATTTATCAGTACTTCCATCATCAACATATATAACTTCATAAGTAAGATTATTTTCCGCCATTACTTTCACTATCCATGAAGTTAATTCTGGTAGTGATTCTTCCTCGTTAAAGGTGGCTATTACAACCGATATTTGCATAATATATTATTCAAAAGTTGTTACTTCTTTTTTTGTAAAAAACGACACTATTAATGCAAGAAGAAGTCCTGTAAAGAATGTTGCAAAAACAGTAGAAACTGTCATAAACTCTGGCGTCATAAACATAGACTGCATTTCTATTGCTGCTTCTATTTGCTCCTCAGCCATATTCTGCTTATACAATTCTTCAGCTGCCATCTCTCTTATATTCTCAATCATACTAGGGTCTAGTACTGTAAATAATAAATAAGCATAGATTGTAGATATTGCTGAATATACTACAGTCATCGAAATTTGAAATTTAAAAGACTCGCCATAAGTAATTTCACCTCCCATATTTACTTCTCTATATGAAATAGTATACCTATAAAACATGAAAGCAACAATAGCTAATACTATATATCCTAATTTACTTCTTAGCTGCAAGTCTGGAATCGTAGCCCATAGAATTAATGATAATGCAACAGAAACTAACCCTATATACAAACCCGGTTGAATTGCTAATTTAAAAGTACTATGATCTTTATCCATGACAAAAATATTTTGTTAATAATACAGCAAAGATATAAAAATATAAGATAAAAAAGAATTGGAATTTAGGTGATATAGTATTAAACAAAAAATACTTTTCCAGATAGATAATTTTTCTAATTCAAGAATAAATCATGAAGATTAGAAATGGTTTCCAATATCAT
>JAOZSY010000246.1:2635-3820 GCA_029939445.1 Bacteroidales bacterium | reverse complement strand
TACCAAAAAACATTACTTTTGCAGGCTGATGAAAATAATAGATTGGTACATAATTAAAAAGTTTTTAGGAACATTCTTTTTTACTTTAGGATTAATAATTCTTATTGTAATTATTTTTGATATTTCTGAAAAAATTGATGACTTCATAACTAATGAAGCACCATTGAATAAGATTATTTTTTCTTATTACATTACTTTTATACCCTTTTTTACGAATATGTTCAGTCCGCTAATAACATTTATTGCGGTAGTATTCTTTACATCAAAAATTGCCTATAATACTGAGATAGTTGCATTATTAAGTAGTGGGGTTAGTTTCAGAAGGTTTTTAAGACCATACCTAATATCAGCCACATTCATTGGCCTACTTTCCTTTTACTTAGCAAATTTTCTTATTCCTACTACTAATAAGGTTAAGAAAGACTTTGAGGATACATATATATGGAAAAAGAAATACAATACAAGTAAAAATATCCATATTCAAAACAGGCCTGGAGAGCTATTATATGTAGAGAGTTTTAATAATAGAATAAATACTGGTTATAACTTTACTTGGGAGAAATTTGATGGTCAGGAATTGATTTATAAACTTAAATCTAAGACTATAAATTACGATTCTGTAAATAACATATGGAATATAGTAAAATATAAATCAAGAGAATTTGTTAATGATAGCACCCAATTATTTGAAAAAGGCGACACTTTAGTTGCCAAGTTCAACATAATACCCCGCGATTATTCAGATAAGGTAATTAATATGGAGGTAATGGATTATTTTGAATTAAATGATTTCATTGCAAAGGAAGAAATAAAAGGTTCTGAGAATATCAAATTCTATTATGTAGAAAAACACAGAAGAGTAGCATTTCCTTTTGCTACATTAATTCTTACAGTAATAGGAGCTGCATTATCGAGTCGTAAGGTAAGAGGAGGCATGGGACTTCATCTAGCAATTGGAATAACATTAAGTTTTACTTATATTATTTTCATGCAAATATCAACAGTATTTGCCACTTTCGGAGCTTTATCTCCATTTGTAGCTGTATGGATTCCTAATATAGTTTTCTTCTTTATAGCAATGTATTTATACAAAGTTGCTCCAAAATAAATATAATATCATACACTTTATACATAATCTATGAATCTAAAGATGAATTAAATTATATGAAACGAGCATGACAAATT
>JAOZSY010000246.1:0-2625 GCA_029939445.1 Bacteroidales bacterium | reverse complement strand
CAAATTTTAATCTTATTTTGACCCACAGGGACATGATTAAAATATTGTTTTGTGACTACATATGACCTTTAAAAAATAAACATATGAAATGTAAACATATTTTCAGATTTAGAACATTTTAAAAACTGATTAATTTCAGATAATAATTGATAGAAAAAATACTACATTTGAGGTCTATTAGAAAACACATATAAAATAACACATAAATATACAATTTAAATGAATTTACACGAATATCAAAGTAAACAAATTTTAAAATCATTCGGAGTATCTGTACCAATGGGACATTTGGCATTTTCTCCTGATGAGGCTGTAGAAGCAGCAAAAAAGTTAACAAAAGAGACTGGCCATGAAGTATGGGCAGTAAAAGCTCAAGTTCATGCAGGTGGCCGTGGAAAAGGTGGCGGAGTAAAAATAGCTAAGACTATTGAAGATGTAAAGATGCATGCTAAGAATATTTTAGGAATGCAACTAGTAACTCCTCAAACTAGTGCTGAAGGAAAATTAGTTCGTAAGATTTATATTGAGCAGAATATTTTTTATGATGGTCCTTCTGAAATGGCTGAATATTATATGAGCGTAATGCTTCACCGCGATAGTGGTAAAAATATGATTATGTATTCTCCACGTGGTGGAATGGATATTGAAAAAGTTGCTGAAGAAACTCCAGAGTATATTTTCACAGAGATTATTGATCCTAAAGTAGGTTTAATGCCATTTCAAGCTCGTAGAGTAGCATTTAATTTAGGTCTTTCAGGAAAAGCATTTAAGGAGATGACAAAGTTTGTTGCGGCTCTTTACCGTGCTTATGATGGCTCTGATGCTTCTTTATTTGAAATTAACCCAGTTGCTAAAACTAAGGATGATTTGATATATGCTGATGATGCAAAAGTTAGTATTGACGATAATTCATTATACCGTCATAAAGACATTGCTCAGATGCGCGATTTTGATGAAGAAGATGCTACAGAAGTAGAAGCTGGCAAGTTTGATCTTAACTTTGTAAAGCTTGACGGTAATGTTGGCTGTATGGTTAATGGTGCTGGTCTTGCTATGGCTACAATGGATATCATTAAAATGAGTGGTGGCGATCCTGCTAACTTCCTTGATGTAGGAGGTACCGCAAATGCTGAACGTGTTGAGCAAGCTTTCCGTATTATACTTCAAGATCCTAATGTAAAATCTATCCTTGTTAATATCTTTGGTGGTATTGTTCGTTGCGATAGAGTTGCTAACGGTATTGTACAGGCTTACAAAAATATTGGTGATATTAATATCCCTATTATTGTAAGATTACAAGGCACTAATGCTGAGGAGGGTAAAGATATTATCGACGCTAGTGGACTTAAAGTATTCTCTGCAATTACATTGAATGATGCAGCAAATAAAGTTGCTGAAGTAATGGCATAAACATAGCTTTATAGATATACTACAAGCTTATTAAAAATACAAAAAAACCATCTGAAAAATATTTTTCAGATGGTTTTTCTTTTCATATAATAAAATTTAATCGAAGCCAATTATTAATCTGGATACTCAATTCTAATATGGTAAATATTAAGTAGTTTTTTCTTAAACACTTTTTTGGCAGTATTTATTTCACGAAGGCTAATATTTGCATTATTATATTGCCCTTGCTCCAGTTGATTTTTGATAATTGAATCTAC
This sequence comes from Bacteroidales bacterium, assembly GCA_029939445.1. Taxonomy (GTDB): domain Bacteria; phylum Bacteroidota; class Bacteroidia; order Bacteroidales; family UBA1556; genus UBA6267. The sequence continues at coordinate 958 of JAOZSY010000246.1, read as the reverse complement.
CAATTCGCTAATGGACTTAGCATCTGGTGTCTTAATACTACGCGAGGCCGCCTCAACAGCATCAGCCATCATAAGTATACAAGTTTCCTTAGAATATGGTATTGGACCCCTATAAGTAAACTCTCTTAACTTCACTTCCTCATCAGGCATTTCTTTCAAGTGCATTCTGTAAAAATACTCTACGCGCTTAGTACCATGGTGTGTACGAATAAAATCAATAATTTGATTTGGTAGATTATTTTTCTTAGCTATTTTCACACCATCCAATACGTGAGATAAAATAATATCAGCACTCTCTTGATAACTTAATTCATCATGAGGGCTATAATTCCCATTTTGGTTCTCCGTAAAAAACATTGGGTTTTCCATTTTTCCAATATCATGATACATAGCTCCTGCTCTTACCAATAACTGATTGGCTCCAATTTCTGCAGCAGCCTCTTCAGCTAAATTAGAAACCTGAATACTATGGTTAAAAGTACCTGGAGCAATAGTAGACAGTTTCCTTATCAGTGTATTATTGGTGTCGGCATATTCTAATAAAGATACATCAGTAACCATTCCAAATAATTTTTCGAAAACATAGATTATTGGTGTAGCGAGAAGAGTTAAACCTGCTGAAACAGCAAAATAAGCAAAAACCATAATATCTATATTTACTAATGTGGTTTCTGTAATTAATTCTACGCCAATATATATAACCGAAAATGAAAGAAAGATATATAAAGCAGAGAAAAAAAACTGAGATCTCTTATGTAGTTTCACAACACTGATGATAGCTATAATACCGGTCATTAATTCCAAGAAAACAAAAATAAAGCTATCAGGAACAACAAAGCTTATAAGAATAACGGTGGTAAGGTGTACAATTAAAGCCAAGCTTGTATCATAGAATGCCCGAATAACAATTGGACTAATCATAAGCGGAATTAACAATACAAGTGAGCCATCGTAAAGC
>JAOZSY010000245.1 GCA_029939445.1 Bacteroidales bacterium | reverse complement strand
AGGAGATTGTAACACGTCTTTTGGAGGCTGAAAAAGCAGAAAGAGAACAAAAGCAAGAAGAAACCCGTGAAGCCAAGGAAGGACATAAAAAAACTCGGGTAAATCCACCTAATATTCAGCAATTTATAGACCAACAAAATAAGGAGGCTGAATTATTGAAAACTATTCCTCCAAATTTGAAACCTTTTTACAAAAATAAAGTAAACATATACTTCGAGCATATTAATACAAATAAATAAAATCAGAAATAATAATTACAAATGGGTAAATTACAAAAAATAGAGGTGAGCTCTCACCCTAATGAAATTCATAAAGTTCTACAATTTATTGAACGAATTTGTGACGAAAAAGATATTTATAATAGCTATTATGGAAATATCGTAACAAGCATTACAGAGGCTTTTAATAACGCTATAGAACATGGAAATAATTTTTCTGATGACAAAAGTGTTACCATAAGTTTTGAAACAAAAAATGATGGGCTTACTTTTTGTGTAGAAGATCAAGGAAATGGTTTTAATCCTTTAAACATTACAAACCCTACGGATCCTAACTTTGATGCAGAATCAGGTAGAGGAATTTTTGTAATGGGATTGTTAAGTGATAATATGCTCTTTTTGGAAAATGGTGCTAAAGTTTGCTTTAAATTTCTTATTTCAAATATTAATAAAGAAACTTCTGATAAAAGAATAGAAAAATTACACGCTTTCCTTGGCAAAAAAGTGAATCAAACTATTAAAAATATATAATATGCCATCTATTAACTTCTTTCTTGAGGATATAAATTTTAGAGTTCGTAAGAAAAAACTAATTCGAAATTGGCTACTTTTAACAATAAAGAAAGAGGGTGGGGAGTTAGATAATATAAATCTGATTTTTACTTCCGACAATTATCTACATCATATTAATGTAGAGCACCTTAACCACGATACCCTAACTGATATTATTACCTTTGAATATAATGAAACTGGAGAACCCATTACCAGCGATATATTCATTAGTGTTGATAGAGTTAAGGAAAATTCAGTAACTTTTAGGCAGCGACAACTGGACGAGCTACACCGTATTATTGTGCATGGCACATTACATTTGTTGGGTTATAAAGATAAAAACAAATCAGATAAAGAACTTATGACCATAAAAGAAGATTATTATCTATCTTTGCGCTCTGAGGATTTATTGAATTATTAGTTCTGATTTATTTGTATTTTACTGTATAACAATGTTTTAAATTATTTATTATTATTAATTAAACATTGTATCTTTTATCAAATCACCTTATATTTATAATTCAAACAATTTCTTACTATTAATAATCTACTGAAACAAAAATCAAGTTTTTTTCTTTAGATTATATTTAGAAAATATATAAAATAGTGCTTAATACTTTGTGTATCAATTTCTTATAGAATTTGTTCCACGTGAAACTTAAAATATAATGTTCGAAGAATACGACGTAATAGTGGTTGGAGGAGGTCATGCTGGAGCAGAGGCGTCAGCAGCAGCAGCAAATATGGGGGCCAAAACACTTTTGGTAACTATGAACAGGAATGGGATAGCGGCTATGTCGTGCAATCCAGCCATGGGAGGAATTGCTAAAGGTCAAATAATTCGGGAAATAGACGCTCTAGGCGGGTTGAGTGGAATAGTAACTGACAGAACAATGATTCAGTTTAGGATGCTCAATAAAAGTAAAGGGCCAGCAATGTGGAGCCCAAGAGCACAAAGTGACAAAAGATTATTCTCCCTAGAATGGCTATCAGAATTGGAGAAAATTAAAAATTTAGATTTTTGGGAGGATACAGTAGTTGATGTTTTAGTGGAGGATGGAAAAATAGTGGGAGTTAAAACAATGTTAGATATTGAGATAAAATCTAAATCAGTTATTCTTACTAATGGTACATTCCTTAATGGCGTTATTCATATTGGAGAAAAAAACTTCGGTGGTGGAAGAATAGGAGAGAAGTCGTCGAAAGGACTTACAGAAAACCTAATTAAACTTGGCTTCGAAAGCGATAGAATGAAAACCGGCACTCCTGTTCGTGTAGATGGTAGAACTGTTGATTATTCCAAAATGACGGAACAAAAAGGTGATGAAATTCCAGGAAAATTTTCTTTTACTGATACCAAACCTTTGGAAAAACAACGTAGCTGTCATTTAACTTATACTTCATTAGAGGTTCACGACGTATTGCGTACGGGCTTCGAGTTTTCTCCGATGTTTATCGGCAGAATTCAAGGTGTAGGCCCAAGGTATTGTCCAAGCATTGAAGACAAGATTGAAAGATTTTCTGATAAAGATAGACATCAATTATTTGTTGAGCCAGAAGGCTGGGATAGTAACGAAATTTATGTAAATGGTTTTTCTTCTTCTTTGCCTGAGGATGTTCAATTAAAGGCATTAAGAAAAATTGCAGGTTTTGAAAACGCAAAGATATTTAAACCTGGTTATGCAATAGAATACGACTTTTTTCAACCTACTCAACTAAAAAACACTTTAGAAACAAAACTAATAGAAAACTTGTATTTTGCTGGTCAAATTAATGGTACTACGGGTTATGAAGAAGCAGGAGCTCAAGGTTTACTTGCAGCAATAAATTCTGTTCTTAAATTGAATAATAAGGAGCCTCTTATACTAAAAAGATCTGAAGCATATATTGGAGTGCTTATCGACGACCTAATCACTAAGGGTACAGAAGAGCCCTATCGAATGTTTACTTCTAGAGCAGAGTATAGAACTTTATTAAGGCAAGGTAATGCTGATTTAAGATTAACTCCTCTATCAAATAAAGTAGGCTTGGCTTCTAACGAACGATTAAGAAAAGTAAATTATAAAACCAAAAAAATAAAAGAATTAGTAGAATACATTAAGAACTTTGGTGTTAAACCTGAATTTGTAGATGACTACTTATTAGAAATAAACTCCCCTAGTTTAAAACAAAAACTTAAACTCTCAAATATACTTTTACGCCCTCAAGTTAAGCTAATAGATATAATAAAATATCTGGAACCTGTTCAAAATTTTATTTCAGAAATTAGCTGTTGCCTAAACGAAATACTTGAAGAAACCGAAATACTTATTAAGTATGAAAGTTATATTCAAAAGGAGGAAGAATTGGCAAAAAGAATTTCAAAACATGAAAATGTGTTTCTGAAAGACGATATTGATTATATGAAAATAATCGCAATAAGTTATGAAGCTAGAGAAAAACTTGAAAAAATAAAACCATCTTCTATTGGACAAGCATCTCGAATTAGTGGAGTAAGTCCAGCAGATATTTCTGTACTTTTAGTATTTATAGGAAAATAATATAGAGTAATATTTCCATCTATTTCTAAAAATTTTTTCTTAGTATATAATAAAACTAAATTATGTAAAAAACGTACGTGAATTATTACACATATAAGAAAATAGATTTTAAGCCTAACAAAATTATAAATAACCCTTTTTAAGGCGATTTAAGAACTTTTGAAGCTTCTATGGGTTACTGCTATCAAAAATAATAAATAATTCATCTAACAATAAAACTGTATAGTATTGATTTTAAGTGTTTTAAACTAAAAAAAGGTCGGAAGCAATACCGTCAGCATATTTTTTACCTGTTTTTGACAGTTTCAGTTTATTATTTTCAAACTTAACATATTCACTATTAATATTATTATTAATATGTCCTAATAGGTAATCAAAGTAAGAATCTCCAAACTGTCTTCTGATTTTATTTAAATCCACTCCAAAGTTTGTTCGAAGACCCAACATTACATATTCATTAAATTTATTTTTCTCAGATAAAAATTCTATTTCCGAATCAAAATTTGAATTTT
>JAOZSY010000059.1 GCA_029939445.1 Bacteroidales bacterium | reverse complement strand
TCATATTTTATTTGATGAGAATTAATTCCCAAGCTATCAAGTTTGGGAATTATTTTTTTACTCTCCCAGGGAGGAATATTAGAAGTTAGTATCCAATCCAAATCTTGGTTATAATTTTTTAGTGCTCTATTTTTATATGAATAATAAATATAGAAATTGGCATCAGTAAGGCATGTATCTCTATTCTGATCATTAAAAACAATCGTTGTATCTCCAAATTTCATATATGGATATTTAACATAGAAATGCCTATTCTCGATAATTAGATTAGAATCTATTAGCATATAATTATACTTGGAAATGTTTTTCTTTAGCTCATGCCCCGAAACACTAAAACTTGCCAAATCGGGATCATTAATTATTGCAGAATCACATAAAACCCATGCTTCATTATTAGAATAAATTGCCATATATGTACTCTTATTGGTATTATAAATTACAAACTCATTGCCTTTATCATAATTATAATTCCAAACTACAAATAAAAGCAGGATTAAAACCAAATTCACAAAAACAAAGAACCTCTTTCTCGTTAATAGCCATATACTCAGCGATATAATAAATAGTATTGAAATAAGCATAATGGAAGAGCTAATATATAAATTGCGAGTAACAGCATATTCCATTTGTTCAATATATGTAATCAGAAAATTAACCAATGACAGAAAAGCACTTAGTAACTTCCCCAATAATGCCGATATGTAGGGAATAAACGAAACCGCAACCACAAGTATTCCAAGCATGATAATAATATATGCTGCGGGGATTACAATTAGATTGGTAAGAATAAAGAAATTAGGAAACTGATGAAAATAATAAACAGAAAGTGGCGCTGTGCCAATTTGAGCAGCTATGGAAACGGCAACCAACTGCCATAGTTTATCCACAATCATATTGTTTGGAACCCAAAGATTTGCAATGGGTTTCTGAAGAATAACGATAGATATTACAGCGGAATAAGATAGCTGAAACCCAAGATTAAATATTAGAGTAGGGTCAAAAATTATAAGGATAAATGCAGAAGAAGAAATGGAGCCCAAAATATTTACATGGCGTTTTAAACTTTGACCTATAACAATAAAGCTAAACATAGTAGCAGAACGCACCACCGATGGCGAAAAACCTGTAAGCATTGCATAAAACCAAATTATTAGTAAAATTATTATCGATTTTATAATTTTAGAGTTTCTTGTTAGTGGAATAATACTCAACAGCCACGATAGAATAAGGAATATAATTCCCACATGTAGCCCCGAAACACATAAAATATGCATAGCTCCTGCACCCGCATAGGCATCTCTTAATTCTGGCGAGAGCATATCTCTTACACCGAGCAGCATTCCTGCAGCTACCGAAAGTTCATCATCTTTTATATTATTATTATAAAGTATTTTTATAAGCTTTTTGCGAAGATGCAGAGCCAAACTTATGGGACTAATACCAGCTTTCTTCATTAACTCCCAATCATCACTCCTTGCATAGCTTTGATAATCTATTCCATTAAGATGTAGATATGCTTTATAATCAAATTGATCGGGGTTTTGTGGTGGTTCTGTTGCTCTAATCTTATCTCTAAAAACAATTATATCGCCATATTCCAAATTATTAGCACTACTATCTTTCTGTAAATATAATAGTGCTTTTCCTAGGGTATTATATATTGCAGAATCCGTTTGAATAGCTTCAACCTCCACAATTATTTTTATAGAGTTTGCCTTCTCCAATGGAGCTTCAATTATACGTAATTGGGAGGATTTTGAATATTCTAAATGATTTGAAAAATGATTTTCCTTTTCATAATCAAAATTATATTCATAAAGCGAATAGCCCAAAGAAATGAATAATAAGCTAATAATAAAGCCTGCAATATGACGATGTTTATAAGCAAAGAAATACTTTTTTGGCCAAGCCATCAATAGCAATAAAATGATGAAAACAACAATCCAATACCATTGAGAAGAAGCAAAAATATTAGCTCTTGCCAATAAGATTCCCAAAATAACATTCAATAATAGTTTTACTATTGGGTATTCGCTAAATTTCATCTATCTGTGATTATTATTAGAAGATAAAAGTAATTAAAAATACGATAGTGAATGTTCGTTTAAAAATTTGTCAGAAATTTGTATTTAGAATAAGAACTATTATTTTTATGTTCCCCAATTATCTCTATCCAAACTACGATACTGTATAGCTTCCGAAAGATGATCGTTATTTATATCTTTTGCAGCATCAAGGTCGGCAATAGTTCGTGCTACTTTAAGTATTCTATCGTAAGCCCTAGCAGAAAGCCCTAATTTTTCCATGGCTGTTTTCAATAATTCCATTCCTTCCTTACCCACTTGACAGTACTCTCGTAATTGCTTAGAATTCATTTGTGCATTGGCATGAATATTAGTAGCTTCCTCAAATCTCTTTTCCTGTATTTCTCTTGCTGCAATTACACGTTTTCGAACCTCTTTACTCTTCTCTGATTTTCGCATCTCTGACAATTCTCTAAAAGGCACAGGAGTAACCTCCACATGAAGGTCTATTCGGTCTAAAAGTGGACCAGATATTTTATTAAGATATTTCTGTACCATACCTGGAGCACAAACGCAAGCTTTATCAGGATGATTATAATATCCACATGGGCAAGGGTTCATACTAGAAATAAGCATAAAACTTGCCGGATAATCTACAGAAAATTTCGCCCTAGAAATGGTAATACTTCTATTTTCCATGGGTTGGCGCATTACTTCTAATACGGTACGCTTAAATTCTGGCAGTTCATCCAAAAAGAGAACGCCATTATGTGCCAATGATATTTCGCCAGGCTGTGGATAAGTGCCACCGCCTACCAAGGCAACATCAGAAATTGTATGATGTGGAGCGCGAAATGGCCGTACTGAGATTAATGATTGATCAGTTGACGAAGTTAGGCCTGCCACGGAGTGTATCTTTGTGGTTTCTAATGCTTCGTGTAAATTTAGTGGAGGTAATATCGAAGGTAAGCGTTGTGCTAACATTGTTTTTCCTGAGCCCGGAGGACCTATCATTATAACATTATGACCACCTGCAGCAGCTATTTCTAGAGCACGTTTAATATTCTCTTGTCCTTTTACATCCTCAAAATCAAACTCATAATCATTAAGCTGATTGTTGAATTTCTCGCGAGTATTAACAACAAACTTCTCTGGCTCAATACCTTCATCAAAAAATGCAATTACCTCCTTTATATTATCAACGCCATAAACATCAAGATTGTTTACAATTGCAGCTTCCATAGCATTATGCTTTGGCAATATCAATCCTTTAAATCCTTTTTCTCTAGCTTCAATGGCTATTGACAAAGAACCTTTTATTACCTGCACTCCTCCATCAAGGCTAAGTTCGCCCATTAGAAGATAATCAGCAAAGCGATCATTGTTTATTTGCTCAGAAGCGCCTAATATTCCTATTGCAATTGGCAAATCATAGGCAGAACCTTCTTTACGAATATCTGCTGGAGCCATATTAATAACCGTTTTGCGGCCAGGCATTTTATAATCATTATTTGTTAGTGCAGCATGTATTCTCTGTTGACTTTCTTTCACAGCATTATCAGGAAGACCCACAATATGCATTGCAATTCCTTTACTAATATTCACCTCTATAGTTATTTTAATTGCATCAATACCATGCAATGCTGCTCCGAAAGTTTTTACTAACATAAATCTGAGTTTCTAAAACAAATAATCTAATCCTATATAAAGTCCGCTACTACCATCTTGTGGATTCCCTGCCATTCCATAATCAACGGCTACAATAAAGTTGTGATTTACAGCGAAATGCAAGCCTAGTCCATAACTAATATGAATACTCTCTGCCGAATAATCAAGTTCCTCTATATTTTCGTCTCTTGTATTTCCATAACCAGCAGTTACACCATCAGTATTAAATGCATGCATTTGTACCACCTGAGCAGCATCAGTAAAACCACTTAAAGTTATTGAAAAATTTTGATTTAGCAATACCGTTTCTAAAAACTTATAGCGAACTTCAATATTTCCTAAAACAGCGCCATCGCCAACAATACGATTTCTCTTAATACCACGTAATGTTTTAGAACCACCAAGGCCATCTTTAGTATCTTTAGACCTGAAATAAAATGGCATCATATAAAATGGTATTTCACCACCTATTAATCCTTGATAATTTAAACGATATGCTAAGGTTACTTTCTTTTTATAAAGATTAAAATACTGACGGTGAGTTAATGATATTTTAGTATAAGAAAACTCATTACCAAGAAAACCTGGCGCAGTAAGAATTATAGCTTCCGACCATATTCCTTTAGTAGTACTATGTTCATTATCCCTACTATCGTATACTACTCCTAATTTTACAATGTTTGTATTTCCTCCTGTAGCTTGAGCCTCAGGTATTACTCCCCACTCTACATATTTATCATAAAGAGCTGCAGTATCTGGTAAAAGGTCGTCACCGTCTTTTCCATCATTAAGAGTTTCTAAATCTACCGATTTAATATCTATGCCATAATGCACAATACCTGCTAACCAACGCCAATTATCGCCATATAGTTTTCCTTGAAAATCAGCTTTTAATCGTAGCATTTTTCTATCATGTCGATAGTATAATCTACTAATATACTCAGCATCATCAGCATTTAAATATTCATCTCCAAAATAAGACTTATAACCATTAAATCCATAAAAGTCTAGTGCTTGCTCAGTAAAATAACTTACTTCAACATTCATTCTACCATTAGGAATCAATGTTCTATTATCATATAGAATAATATTTTTGCCACTACCCTTTGTTGTTCTTGACCACTCCAAATATAATTTATGATTATACATCGGGTAATTTGAGCCATCACCATAATGATAGACTGTACCAATTACTCCGTACAAAAATCCCATATCCGAATCATAAGCCAATGCAGGAATTGCCGCAAAGCCAAAACCTGTTTTTACTTCCTGTTTAGTTTCTTCTGCTGTGGTATTATCAACATTTGTTGTATCTGTCTGCGAATATACATCTAGTCCTAAAAAAGAAAAAGTAATTATTAGGCTTAGTATCCAAAGTAGTTTTATTCTCATACTTATTTGATTTTAGTTAATTTAGCTACAAAGCTAATGTATTTAATGTAATTATCGACAAATATTGTTTTTCCTCTGCTATTTTTCAATTACTTAATTAATCGATTAACAACCAATTATCAAGTTTGGTTTTAAATATTTTCTTTTGTTCGGCTGTTGCCCAGCAAACCTCCATTGCGTTTCGTGATAACTTATACAAATCATCAACTGATATATCTAGGGCTTCAGTTATTGCAATAAAATTATCATTCATATAACCACCAAAATATGCAGGGTCATCAGAATTAACGGTAACTTTAATACCAAAATCAAGCATTTTCTTAATTGGATGCAATTTCATATCATTTACCACCTTCAACTTCAAATTAGATAAGGGGCAAAGCGTTAATCCTATTTTACGATGCATAAGTTCAGCAAGTAATCGTGGGTCTTCCATTGCACGATTTCCATGATCGAGGCGATTTATTTTAAGCATCGAAAGGCTGTCCCAGATATATTCTGCAGGACCTTCTTCGCCAGCATGAGCTACTCTCTTATAATTTTGCGCAGCAGCCATTTCATATACTTTCCGAAATTTATCGGGAGGATTTCCTAGCTCAGAAGAGTCTAAACCTATAGCGATAAATTTATCGCGAAATGGCTCTGCCATTTTTAATATATCTATAGCAGCAGCTTCTCTCAAATGCCTAAGGAAGCTTAAAATCAATTTACTGGAAACTCCTAAATTTCTTTCTGCATCATCCATAGCTTTTGTAATACCATTTACTACTATTTCAAAAGCTATTCCCCTATCAGTATGCGACTGTGGGTCGAAGAATATCTCGGCATGAAGCACATTGTTTTCTTTAGCCTTTTCAAAATAGGCATAAGTCAGATCGTAAAAATCTTTTTCCTTTTGCAAAACATTGCATCCAGCATAATATATATCCAAAAAATCTTGTAAGTTATTGAAATCATACGCCTTACGTAATTCTTCTATTGAAGAATATGGGAGTGCTATATTATTTCTTTTACCGATCTCAAACATAAGTTCCGGCTCAAAAGTTCCTTCAATATGCAAATGAAGTTCAATTTTTGGTAATGATTCTATCCTTTTTTTCATATTTTTATAAATATCAATTATTTTCTGAACTATTCTCCTTTTATTTCTCGATATCGCTTACGTGCTTCTATCGTAAATAAACTACCTGGATAATCTAATAATATTCTCTGGTATAGCTCTTCTGCTTTGTCGGTTTTACCCATAATATTATCATAAAGATGCGCTCTTTCTATTAAAGCATTATCGGCTAATGGCCCAAATGGAGCGTAAGAAATGGTAATCTCAAAAAGAGAATCTGCTACTTCATATTTTTGCTCATCCATTGCAATCTTAGCTTTCTTAAAATATACATCATCAGTAATTACATGATGAGGAAATATATTTAGCAAAGTGTCCAATTTAAGATTCGCCAATTTGTATTTTTTCTGATAATGCAATAAATCAGCTTCGGCATACATACTTAGAGCATCATAGGAGCTGTCGGGGCTTATATTCTCTTGTATAAGCAGGTATAGCTCCATCGAATTGTTTGCAATAAGCTTAGAAGTAGCTCCTCGTAAAACATCCAACTGCGATTTTGCCCATTCCATTTCGCCAACATAATAATAAAATTTGGCAGCTTTATATTTTGCAAGATATCCTATTGGCTCATTTTTATTCTCTTTCTCTACCTGCTTATAAAGTAGGCTTGCCGTCCACTTTTCGCCAGAGAATAATGTAATATCAGCAAGCTGTAATTTTGCTTCTGCTTTCTGCTTTTTAGTAATATTAGGAATATAGCCAATCTCTGATAATATTTCTTTTGCCGACTCTAAATTATTTAAATAATATGCCTGGATATACGCCTGATTCATCATAGATTTTACCGTGGTGGAGTTTTTACCAAATGCTCTTAACTGAATCTGATAATCTTTCTCTAAGTCAATAATATCTTGTTGCACATAGTCTTTATCATTTATTATCATCCCAAATTTCGCATCCAAAATCATAATTTCAGAATTCATATAATAAATGGACTCTGGCCCCAGCGCAATAATATAATTATAGGCATCCACAGCCAATACCCATTCTTTATTCGACATCAATATATTCGATAATTCATAAACTCGCTCACCCTGCTCATCGAGTCGCTTATCCAATGCTTTTGATTGAATAAGTGCTATATCAAAATCCTTTTTCTGAATTGAATACCAATACAAAAGTTCTGAAAAAATAATATCACTGCTACGTTTTTGGGTTCTTTTCAGAAGTTCTATTCTAACAGATTCTGACACCTCATTCATATTTGGATCAGTAATAATTAGCTGCAATTTGTTCTTTACTAAAGATGTGTATTTAACATCAATGAGTATTAAATCCAAATATTGGTTTATCATCTCTGAGTAATTTCCTGTTTTATAATACAGTTGGGCAAGCTCAATATTTAATGGAGGATTATCATAGTATTTGCTATTTTTTAATAGTGTTTTTATGGCAAATTCATCCAAATTTCGCGCAGCAAATGCTTCCGAAAGATTAGTAACTTGCTTCCGATTACTATTAAGTTTTTTAATAAGTTTATTATAATCTTTCTCGGCCTTAGCCACATTACCCGAACGCTGAATTATATAGGCTTCTTCAACCATATATTTCACATTATTTGGATTTCTACGTTTAACCGAGGCTACAAATTTCTTTGCCTTTTTATAATCCTCTAATTCAAAATAACAATCCAATAAGTAATTATAATAAAAAGGGGTTGCTTTCTTCTTATACACTCGTTCGTATAGTTCTGCAGCCTTAGCATATTCACTATTTTGATAAAACTGTAAGGCCAATTTCTCATCCACTTCAGTTTGGGCAAAAGATGTATTTGCTGATATCAGAATTAATATCAGAACTATAAATTTCAATGTGTTTTTAAACTCTTGCATTCCCTAGATATTTTCTATTTAGATTTTTGTAAATATCGATCATAAAAAATTAGACTTATAATAGCCACACCACCAATGGCGGCAATTACAATCCAAAATTGACCAGGATTATATTGATTCCATAGTATATTGGTAAACTCTATTGGCGTGATATTCATTTGCTGAGCTAAAGATTCAAACATCTGATTATTAGTAAGATTTTCGTCAATTATTAATCCATTATTATTAGCATAATCACTAGCAAATTTGTATTTATCTGAAAGATTTTCGTAAACAACTCCTGATACAATGCCAGCAAGAATATTTCCTAAAAACATAGGGACATAAGCAAAACCCATATAAAGAGCTTTATTATCTTTAGGAGCAATACGCCCTATGTACTCTGTTATTTTGGGACTTGCAGCCATTTCGCCAATGGCAAATATAAAAATAGCAACAATAATAAATACTGCACTTTGAGTTATAAGTGTTAAACTCATACCAATAGTAGCGATAATAATTCCTGTAATCATTGCATTAAGAGGGCGTAATTTCATTACTAAATAAGACACTATAAGCTGAAAAGCAATAATAAAAAACGCTCCAGAATTAGTAATAAACTCTGGTTGTATTTGTCCATTATGAGAATAGTTTTCTGCAATAACAGGGATATACTCCGCATAAAAAGCATAGAGATTAGAGCTATCAACCCACATTTCTACAAAAACTGGAAGAGTGAAAAATAGCTGATTATACATTGTCCAGAAACCAGCAATGATAAGTAAAAAAACCATAAACTGCAGGTTTGAAACAACAGTAACGATATTATTATATATGGTTTTGAAACTTTCTCCAAGGGGTTTGCTCTCGGTATCACGTTCGGGCTCTTTATAGAATAGTAACATAAAGAAATTTATGGAAATTATACCTGCTACTATATAGAATAAATTATCTTGAGCTGGCATGGTAATAAGTGGGCCTAAAAAGGCTCCCAGGTTAACCATCATATAAAAAATGCCAAAACCCATTGAAGCCGTTTGATCATTAGTGGTTTTAGCAATAGTAGCCGAGATTACGGGTTTGAAAAGAGCCGCACCTATAGCTAGATAGATATATACAAGAAATACTGCCGTAAATGTGTCGAATAATGGGAATATAAGAAATGCCGACACATAAACTATAAAAGCAAGTATTAGCACTTTTTTATAACCAAACCTATCGGCTATTGCTCCAGTAATAATTGGTAGAAAATATAAAATTCCAGTACCAATACCCATTATCATCCCTTTTTGCGATTGGGAAAATTCTAAGCCTCCCAAGTCGGTAGATTTAGTTAGATAATTAGCAAAAAGAAAGAAAAACCCATACCACGCCATCCTCTCAAAAAGCTCAATGGTATTGGCTACCCAAAAGGTGGAATTATATTGTTTTAGTATACCCGTAAAGCTTGCCATATGTTATTTGTTAAATAATTAATTACTATTTTGAGTTTGCTCCTAATAATAAAAGTACTATTGCAACAGTAATTAATAATAATTTGACTATTTTAAAGGTGCAAAATAACGATAAATTCTATTGTAAATACTATCATTTATAGCATCAATATTCTTCATCTGCTCCAAATCTGTATATTTCCCATTTTGATTTCTATATTCTACAATTTTATACGCCATTGCCTTATTAATATAAGGATGCCTTTTTAGGGAATAATATGTAGCTGTATTTATATTTTTTAAGGTATCCATTAAGCTCGCATCAACATAAAATGAAGTACTAATACTCAAATACTTAGCTGAATCAATATTATAGACTTCTTTTAATTGTTCTATATTGTAATAACCTCCCAGAATATCTCTGTATTTTATTATTGCCTTAGCAGTGGATGGTCCAATTCCGTGTATCTCCAATAAGCTATCAAAACTTACGGTATTTAGCTCAAAATTATATTGCTTAGGTGTAAACGACATAATTTCAAAATCATCATCAAGGCTACATACTTCCTCAGATTTTATTTTAACAAATGGAATTAGAATACTACATTCACTCTTCGAAAGACAATACATTTTTCTTAAATCATCAGGATTACTAAAGGAGCCACCTTTCCTTATGTACTTCATAATACTCTTAGCTTGGTACTCTTTTACGCCAAACTCTAACCACTCGCTTTTGCTAATGGAATTAGGATCAAAATAATGCATATTAGATTTTGACAAAACCTTTTTCTTAGATTTTTTTGATTTTAAAGCCACAGTTTTATACTCCTTAATACTATCAAGCCTTGCTTCGTATTTAGCAATATTATTTTTAAAGTTTGCAAAATCCCGCTCTTCCATAATACTAAAAGGTCCCAGGATATTATATATAAGAATGAGAATAATTATAGCCGAAAGCAGGAAAATGCCTCTACGTTCACCTTTGGTATAGGTAAATAAATCTTTCCAACCTGACTTATACATTCGTTTGAGCTTATTAATGTGATTTTTTAATTATCTAAAAACAAAGATAGGTTTTTTTTGGTTGATAAGAATAAGGGTGGAGTAAATGGCTAAAAACGAAAACTACCACCCCATCTCTTGCATTATTCTTTATTTGTGAATCTATGATTTTGCATTGAAATAAAAGAGATAGAAATGCTATTTATAAGACAAATTAAAAACTAAAGACAATTAAATTGATATAATTAGTAACTTTGTATCTTATAATTAAGATCTAAAGCTTAATAATGGGAATCCCGCTAAAATACATAAAAGATATAACCATCGTTATTATCATTTTTCTATTCACCTTTCCAAGGTTTGAACCTAGCTTTGGTATGGGGTTGGATCCTTCATATATTTGGGCACTAAACGATTTATTTCATAACCATTATAATACATTAATAAACCTAACTTACCCTATTGGGCCTCTAGGATTTATTAAACTACCAACAACTGAAGGTTATAATTTAATCATTTCTATAGTAGCATATAGTATTATTAAAATATCGTTTCTTATACTACTCTTAAAGCTAGATATTTTAATAAATAATAAAAGAAGTATTGCATCTGTTTTATTAATACTAATTGCATCTTATTATGCAAATATAGATTTCTTAATAATTGGCAATGTGCTAATACTAAGCCTTCTTAATTTCACAAAACTCAATATTAAGCTATTTGCAATAAATGTATTATTTGCCATCTTTGGTTTATTTATTAAGTCTTCTATTGGAATAACTTCTTTCTCCATGATTTTTATTTCCATAGTTGCAAACTATAATAACAGAACCTTTTTGCTGAAACAAATTGGCGTATCCTTTATTATTATTCTCACAATTGGACTTATTATTCTAAAAGGCGATATTCTGCTATTTATAAATCACCTTATAGGTATTATAAAACTCTCTGGCGGATATTCTGATACATTATCACTACATCCAAATAATAATTGGTGGCTATTGGGGATTTTCCTTTTGCTTATTCTTTCTCTCCCATTATTTATAAAAGATCGTAGATTTCGATTCTCATACTTACTATTATTATTTCCGCTCTTTGCCACTTGGAAACACGCAATGACCAGAGAAGATATATCTCATTATAATATTCTTATTAATTACCTATTTGTATTTGGAAGTATTATTGTTATTACAACTTTTACAAAAAAGAAATTGGTTTTTGCTGCATTCTTCATTTCCATATTGCTTGTATTTGGCAATATGACAAACATACCACAGTATAGTAGCAAAGAGTTTAGCAGAATAGGACTGCTGAATTTTACTGAAATTCTAGACTTTAATAATTTCAAGAATAAGTACTCTAAAATATCAAGTGAAAATGTAGCGCCAAATATCCTAAACAAAGAAATAAGGAATATAATAGGCAATGCTAGTATAGATATTTATCCTTGGGATCATTCGTATATAGCAGCAAATAATCTTAATTGGCAAGCACGAAAAACCATAGAAATAGGCGTATCAACCTCTCGATGGGCTTCTGAAAAAGCCTCTGAAAATTATAAAATAAGAGAAACGGCCCCTGAATACATATTATTTCATTTGCAGAAAGATAAATATAATGGCGCATTTGCTTCCATCGATGGAAGATATATATTAAATGATGAACCACTAGTAATTTTCAGTCTTTTACAGAATTATTCCATAATCACAAAAACCGAAAAATACCTACTTTTCAAGAAAAATACTGAAGATAATATAATGGAAGTAAGCAGCGGAAATATGCATAAAAGTAGATTTGGAGAGTGGATGGATATTCCATCAAATAGCAATGATATAATTCGATTAAAGGTAATTTCTCATAATACTTTCTTGGGAAAAATAAAAGAATTTTTATATAAAGAAGAGTCGTATTTTATAGATTATAAACTAAAAGATGGGCGAATACTTACCTATAGGTATGTTCCTTCAACTGCTGTGGATGGATTATGGTGCAATCCATTTATTCTAAATCCTGAAAACACTACACTTGGTCAAAAAGTAATAAAGGTGAGATTAAGAAATTCAAATTCACTGTTTATATCAAACTCCATAGAGATACAAACCGAGCACCTTAAACTCAATAAAAAACCTGACTATTTATTCCTAAAAACAAAAGTAAATCGTGATTCTGTCATTATTAATAAAACCATGGATTTTGAACAAACTTCGGAGCTATTAGATCAGGAAATAGAATTAGATGATGATCATTATTTTTCAAACCAAAAATCTAATTTAGTAAAAAGTAATGGGTTTTCGTATACTTATAAATACTCTCTAGATTCATTATGGAAAAATATAAACGACAGCATCGAATACCTACAAATAGATGCCTCTGTATATTATATGAATGACAACTCTGAAGCAAATATTGTAATCTCCATATCAGAATCGCAGGAGAATATTTGGCATGGGGAGAGACTAAATTCTAGTTCCGATTGGAACTACTCATATATTAACAACAAACTCTCACGCCAAAAGCATTCTACAGGAAATATAAGTGTATATGTATGGAATACTGGCGATGAAAATATTTATATCGACGATTTCTGGTTTAGTATTAAAACT
>JAOZSY010000244.1 GCA_029939445.1 Bacteroidales bacterium | reverse complement strand
TAAATGATATACATATCTACAGCCTGCGTAAAGCATAATAAAATTAGCGATTCGGTAAAAGAATTAGCTGAAAATGGTTTTCTGAATATTGAACTTTCGGGAGGAACGGAGTATTATGAGGGTTATGTGGATGATTTATTGGAATTGCAGAAAGAGTATAAGATAAACTATATCTGCCATAATTATTTTCCTCCACCAAAGGAGCATTTTGTTCTAAATATGGCTTCTTTAAATGATGAAATTTTCAATAAATCTTTCGATCATATTAAAAGTTCAATAGATTTATCGAAAACCTTAGGCGCGAAATTATTTGCTTATCATGCTGGTTATTTTATAGATATAAAAGTAAAAGAGATAGGCAAGAATCTTAGCAAGGTACATATTAATGATAAGGGCCTTGCTATAGATCGCTTTGTAAAAGCCTATAAAGAATTAAAAGAATACGCCAAAGATTTGGAATTATATGTAGAGAATAATGTTGTTTCCAAAGCAAATGCTGAAAAATATGATAATGACAATATTTTTATGCTTACAAATTTTAGTGAGTATACGGACTTAAAGAAACAAGTGGATTTTAATTTCCTTTTTGATCTTGCTCACCTAAAAGTAACATGTAATTCGTTTAATTTGGATTTTGAATACCAAGTGGAGAATATGATAAACACAACAGAATATCTTCATTTATGTGATAATAATTCCATTGCCGATGAGCATAAATGCTTTACCGAAGAGAGCCAATGGATTGATATTCTTAAAAAGTATGATTTATCAAAGAAGATAATTACACTTGAAACACATGGCTCCATTGAAGAGATTAAGGAATCATATAATATTATTATTAATAGGCTAAAAGTATAGAAAAAGCCTTTGATAATTATCGGAATAATAAAATTTTGAGAAAATGAAAAAAGCTATAATTACAGGAGTAACAGGGCAAGATGGATCATATCTTGCAGAATTTTTATTGGAAAAAGGTTATGAGGTTCATGGAATTAGAAGGCGTACAAGTACTTTTAATCTGGAGAATCTTTCGGATATAAAAGTGAGCCCTCATAATAATAGTAGCAATTTTTCCCTTCATTATGGAGATATGACCGACTCTAGCAATCTTAATAGATTGATTGATAGAATAAAGCCAGACGAAATTTATAATCTAGCAGCACAATCGCATGTTCATGTTTCTTTTGAAGTGCCAGAATATACTGCCGAGGTAGATGCTGTGGGTACAATCAGAATTTTGGATGCCATAAAAGCTAGCGGAATTAGAACTAAGTTTTACCAAGCTTCAACAAGTGAGTTATACGGTAAAGTGCAGGAGGTCCCACAAAGCGAAACAACGCCATTTTATCCTCGCTCGCCTTATGCTGTTGCTAAGCAATATGCATATTGGATAGTTAAAAATTATAGAGAAGCCTATGATTTATTTGCTTGCAATGGCATTCTATTTAATCATGAGTCGCCACGTAGAGGTGAGGCTTTTGTAACTCGTAAAATCACCACGGCAATTGCTAAAATAGTAAATGGAAGACAAAAGAAACTTTATTTAGGAAATATTGACGCCAAGCGTGATTGGGGCTATGCCAAAGATTATGTGGAAGCAATGTGGCTAATGCTACAGCAAGAAAAGCCTGAGGATTATGTTATTGCCACTGGCGTTACTACTTCCATTAGGGTTTTTGTGGAAAAAGCATTTAAATATGCCAATATAGATATTGAGTGGAAGGGCGAAGGAGTTGATGAGAAAGCTTATGATAAAAAAACTGGTATTATATTGGTGGAAATAGATCCTTTCTATTTTAGACCTACCGAGGTTGATTTGTTAATTGGCGATGGAAGTAAAGCGGAGAAAGAACTTGGTTGGAAAGCAAAAACTCAAATTGATGAGTTGATAGAAATAATGATGAAATCGGATTTAGAAAAAGAGAAAAATAAATGATACCAATAGCTAAAGCATGCCTCGATGGCAATGAGAAAAAATATTTAGCTCAATGTGTAGATACTGAGTGGATTTCTTCTGCAGGAAAATTCGTTGACGAATTTGAGAAGTTAAACTCTAGTTTTTATGACACTAAATATGCTGTGGCGGTATCAAATGGTACGGTGGCATTGCACCTAGCACTTTTAGCTCTTGGCATTAAGGAAGGCGATGAGGTTATTGTTCCCGATTTCACTTTTGCGGCTACTGCCAATGCGGTTTTATACATAGGAGCTAAACCGGTTTTATGTGATGTAAAGGCCGATAGCTGGAATATTGATATCGATAAGTGTAAGAATTTGCTAAGCGATAAAACCAAGGCGATTATTCCTGTTCATGTATATGGTCAGGCTTGCGATATGGATGAGATTATGACTTTTGCAAAAGAGAATAACTTATTTGTGATTGAAGATTGTGCTGAGGCTCACGGTGCTGAGTATAAGGGCAAACGAATAGGTTCCATTGGCGATATAGGATGTTTTTCTTTTTTTGGAAATAAGATAATTACCACTGGCGAAGGTGGAATTTGTACTACCAACTCCCAGGAGCTTAATGATAGAATGCGCGTGCTTCGTGACCATGGTATGAACAAAAGTAAGAGGTATTGGCACGATGAGGTGGGTTATAACTACCGAATGACAAATATGCAGGCGGCCATTGGCGTTGCACAAATGGAGAATGTGGATACTATTCTTAAGAAAAGAAATGAGATAGAAGCTTTATACAATAGTATATTGGGAAAATCAGAGCATATTATACTTCGTAAAGAAGACAAAGACAAAGTAAACTGGCTATACTCTTTTATGATAAAAGATGCTGACCTTGAAATGATTACAAAAATTCAGGAAGAGTTGAAAAGCGAAGGAATTGACTCCCGATCTTTTTTCTTTCCATTGCATAAAATGCCTCCTTATAAGGATTTAAAGAAATCAAATTTGGATAATTCTATTTCTATTTCTGCAAGAGGATTAAGCTTACCTACATATAATCAGTTAGAATTAACTACAGTAGAGCATATTGCAAATACTGTTTTATCTATTCTTGAAAACAAAATTTGATGCAAGTTTTAGGAATTATTCCTGCACGATGTGGCAGCAAAAGGGTAAAGGATAAAAATATTAAGCTATTAAATGGGCGACCATTAATAGAATACACTATTGATGCAGCCGTGCAATCGCAAGGCTTAGATAGATTTATTGTTTCTACTGATTGCAGCCAAATTGCCGATGTTTGTAGAAAAGCAGGAGCAGAGGTTCCTTTTCTTCGCCCAGCAGAAATTGCTAATGATGTAGCGGCAGATAAAGCTTATTTATTGCATGCTCTGGATTTTCTTAAAAATAATGAGGGTTATGCGCCAGATGCAGTTATGATTCTTAGGCCTACTTCGCCTTTTAAGACTGCCGAAATTATAGATAAGGCTATTGAATTGCTAAAGAAAAGTAAAGCAGATTCTGTTAGAACAATGACTCTTTCGGAGGGTGTTTTTCATCCTTATTGGATGTATAAAAAGATGAATGGCGACAGGGCTATTCCCTTTTCTGAAGAAGCGGCAAGTGGTAAATTTTACCAAAGTCAACTATTGCCAGAAGTGTATCGCTTAAATGGAGTAGTTGATATTATTAGTGTTAACACATTAAGATCATCTGAGAATATGTACGGCGATGATATGCGAATTTTGGAACTAGAAGAGGAATTCTCCTTAGATATAGATACTGAATTTGATTTCAAAATTGCTGAACTGCTTATGGCAGAGCGAGCTTATTAGTAATCAGTAATCAGTGGTCAGTGGTCAGTGGTCAGTAATCAGTGATCAGTAATCAGTAATTTGATCATTAATCGTAATTATCATTAGCTCCGCCCTAC
>JAOZSY010000243.1 GCA_029939445.1 Bacteroidales bacterium | reverse complement strand
GTCTGCCATCCCTACGGGAGGAAATCCGACAGGCAGGTGCAGTCGCATGAAAAAATAATCATTACCTTGTGAGTTAAATAATTATTCTTTGTCATGCTCGTTTCATATATTATTTAAGTTCTAAAAGTATAATATTTTCTACATGATGAGTTTGTGGAAACATATCAACTGGTTGAATCTTTTTTATTTCATATTTATCGCTAAGTAGTTGTACATCACGAGCCTGTGTGGCACTATTGCAACTAACATATACAATTCTCTTGGCTTCTATTCTATTTAATAAATCAACAACCTTGGCATGCATTCCTGCTCGTGGTGGGTCAGTAATTATTACATCAGGTTTGCCATGAGTATCAACAAACATATCATCAAGCACTTTTACCATATCTCCAGCAAAAAACTCCGTATTTGATATATTATTGATTTCAGAATTAATAATTGCATCTTCTATTGCTTCATCTACGTATTCAATTCCAATAACTTTATTTGCTTTAGCAGCTACAAAGTTTGCAATTGTTCCAGTGCCTGTATAAAGGTCGTAAACCAATTCGTTGCCAGTAAGTTGAGCAAGTTCCCTTGTGTGCTTATAAAGCTCATAAGCTTGCTTATTATTTGTTTGATAAAAAGATTTAGGGCCAACCTTAAACTTAAGATTCTCCATTGCTTCCATCATATGATCTTTTCCTTTGAAAAGTTCAACTTTCTGATCTCCAATGCTATCATTCTTTTTCTCATTAATGATATACATTAATGAAGTGATTTCTGAAAATTTCTCAGCTAGAAAATTCAATAAAGCTTCACGCTTATCAATATCTTCATGAAAAAATATTACAATTACCATCAGCTCACCAGTTGATGCCGTGCGGATAATAATATTACGAAGAAAACCTACTTGCTTTCTTATGTCAAAATACTCTAAATTATTGGCATCGGCATATTCTTTAACTGCTAAGCGTATATCATTACTCAATCCACCTTGCAAATAGCAATGGTCTATATTTAGTATTCTATCAAACATACCAGGAATATGAAATCCCAATGCGTTCATATTTAGTTCTGAAAATTCTACTTCTCTAGAGAAATCAGTAAGCCAAGCCATATTCGAGAATGTAAACTCAAGCTTATTTCTATAGTAATAATCCTCAGGTGCAGCAAGAATAGGGCTCATAGTTGAAGTGTCTAGCTTTCCAATGCGCTCCAAATGATCTTTTACCTGCTGATGCTTAAATTTAGTTTGCTCCTCATAGGGCATATGCTGCCATTTGCAACCGCCACATACTTCAAAATGGCTGCACTTTGGCTCTATTCTTATTTCCGAACGTTTATGATATTTAGTAATCTTAGCTTCTAAATAAGATTTCTTCTTCTTTACAACTTTTAAATCTACAATATCACCAGGTGCAGCATAGGGTACAAAAATAACTTTATCGTCAATTTTTGCTATTGATTTGCCTTCACTACCTGCTGCAAGTATTTCTATTTCACTATATTGTGGTAATTCTCTTCTTTTTCTTCCCATATTTATAATTTGTGCGAAGGTAATCTAAAAACTAACGCATCTTTTTCTAATTCTCTTCTCTAAAAATTGGTCTATCTACCACAAATACTTCTGTAATCGCAATATTCACACTCTCTAGTGTTTTCCCTTTGAACAAATGGTTTGCTTCGGTCAAAAAGTGATAGAATGAGTTTTTCTAAATCAATCTCAAAATCATTAATATGCTCTTGAGAAATTGATTTTTCTTTCATTAGGTATAATGGTAGATTAATGCTATGATTTTTTAATGCAGAAATACTTGTTTCTAATAAATATGCTGGAGGCTTTTGTTCCCAATACATCCAAGCGTACATCATTAGCTGAAATGCCTTATCAAGTTTGCCCTCAAACATCTGTAGCCATTTATCTGTTTTTGCTGTTTTTGTTATGTTTAAATCCTTAGGGTCAACAGCGCCAGTTTTATAATCAATTAGTCGTATTGTTTTATTAACAAGGTCTATTCTGTCTGCACTTCCTTTTATCAATACATTTATTTCTTCGTTTTCAATTTTTACATTTATATGCTTCTTTAAATCCTCTTCTAAGCCTAATATTTTAAGGCTTTTATTCTCTTTCAAAAAAGCTTTTTCCATAAGTATAAAGTTATGAATGTATTGCTCTAGAATACGCTTAGTAAGTAGATTCTTACCTGTATCGGTATTCATGGTTTTATATTTGGTCTTTAGCTTTTTTTCAAAAACTTGTTTTATTTGTGCACTTGTTTTTGAGAATTCTTCATACTGTAAGTCCTTATTAATATATTGTTTATAATAATCCTCAAGGCTCTCGTGCAATACTGTTCCCTGTGTATGATAGGCCATCTTTTCTTCTACCTCATCAGATGGTTTTATTTTAAGTATTTTCTGTAGGTAGAACATATAAGTACATCGCTTATAATTATTCAGTGATGAAGGGGAGAAACCGCTTTCTTGTGACCAATTTTTTAGATATTCTATTATCTCATCAGTTTTTTCTATTACAATATCTTGGGTTTTTTCCTTTGACGAAAAACCAAATTTCACTCTCTTATGTTTGATTTCAATTTTATTATTTACCTCAGGAATCTCAATTTCTATCTGCTTAATATACCTGCTCATTTCGCCATTTTGCATACCTCCAACTGCCGAATTATATAGTAGATTTATACTATTGCATCGCTGCAATAATCGGTAGAAGTGATACGATGTAATAGAATCATTATCAGAAGGTAGTGGCATTCCAAATTCTTTCTTTATATCAAATAGGATAAAGCTCTTATAGGTCTGGGTTTTTGGAAGTATATCTTCATTTACAGATAGTATAATTATATTCTCGAAATCAAGAGTACGAGTTTCTAACATACCCATAATTTGTAATCCTTGCAATGGTTCTCCAATAAAAGGAATTGGAGAGTGGTTAATTGCATTTTGCACCCATCGTTTTATGGTATTAAGCTTTTCGATATGTGTTACTATTGCCAAACTCTCCTTAAGCTTCATTAAAACTTCAATATAATGACTCAAAAATGACTTCTCCCATGCCTGACTCTCATTGTCATTAATAAGCTCAAAGATGCTTATTATTATATCAATACTTGATCGGACATCTCTTTTAATTTCTAGTAGAAGTTCTATCAATTTCCTTAATTCCTTTGATCTGGAACTAATGCTATCCAAATATTTTTTGTCAATTCGTTGAGTATTGTTCTTATTTATTTCATTGCATAAGTCCTTGGATGTATTGTTTGGTAAATATTGCTGAATATATGGATGTAGCAAGAAATTAGTAAAGTATTTATAGTAAATACTTAAGTCAGAAGTATTGTCCTGCTCAAACTTAAAATCATTATAAAGATTTAAAATTAAAGTTATTAGCTCATAGCCATTATGCAGCCTTAGTGGATACGACATGGTGAGATTAAAGCTATTTATGCTTTCGGGAATAGAGTTAATAACAGGCAATAAAAGGTCTTCACTACCAAGTACTAGCGCTGTTTTTTCTATAATTTTCGGATCCTTTTCAATTTGTTTTTGTAATAAATCTACCGCTAGCTTAACCTGAGCCACATTTCCATCAACACCATATATATTTATCTTCTTATTATCATTAAGCCAGTTGTTCTCAATAATCTGTACTTTACTTAAATCTTTATTATTTAGGTGTTTGCGTAATGAACGACCAGCTTCATGGCTTTTATTCTCAAAGTAGTATTTGTCAATATCCCAGATTATTTCTGCAGAATATTCTACTTCAAGCATTTTAATTATTGATTCTTCAGATTTTGTAAATGCATTAAAACCAGCAATATATATATTAGAATAATTTAT
>JAOZSY010000242.1 GCA_029939445.1 Bacteroidales bacterium | reverse complement strand
GTTTTTGAAACTAAGGAGTGCTGACGTAAGCTGTCAGTATGACTGTTTCAAAAACCAGAATAACGACTTATTTGGCGTTTTCTTGCAAAGACTAATTAATAAATTTATCAGAAATGATTGAACAACTAAACCTAGGTAAATTACGTTGGTATCATATATCAATTGCAAGTGATGAAAATATTGAATTTCTGAAAGATAAGTTTAATTTTCACCCTCTTGATATAGAAGATTGCCAATCGAAGGTGCAACGTCCTAAGATTGATACATACGATGATTATCGTTTTATGATTCTGCATTTCCCATATTTTGACAAAGCATTTAAGTTTGTAAAAACAAAAGAGGTTAAAATATTTTGGGGCAAAGATTATATTATAACATTAGGAACCCATTGGGTTATTAGCTCGCTTTTTAAGAAAACAAAATACGATGCCGATATTGACATTGATGAGCTTCCAAACACTTCTGATGTTTTGCTTTACAAAATATTAGATTCACTAATTGGCGAAAGTTTAAAATTATTTACTCTAATAAGCGATAATCTGGATCATATCAGCAGAGAAATGTTTAATAAAAAAGCTGAAAAAAGTATTGAGAGAATAAGTATTACAAGAAAAAATCTAATTCTTTTGAATACTGCTTTTAAGCCACAGATTAGGCTTTTTCAAAAATTCGAGTCTGGAGCCATCAAGGGTTTTACTCCTGGTTTGGAGGATTATTGGGGTAATATTTTGGATTCTTATCGTAAGGTATGGGATTCAATTGAAGATTATCAAGAATTAATTCAAGGTTTTTCTCAAACTTTTGACTCCTTACAAGCAAATAAAACTAACGAAATAATGAAGGTACTTACAGTATTTTCAACAATACTACTGCCTCTTACTTTTATCACAGGTCTTTTTGGAATGAATGTGAGTTTACCCTTAGGAAGCAACCCTTTAGGGTTTACCTTTCTAATAGCATTTATGCTTGCATTAATTGCAGTATTACTTCTCTACTTCAAAAAACGTAGGTGGATATAAGCCGCAATAAGTGGCAAACTATTTCGTTAATTTCCAAAGGTTTATTTTATGAATATTTATACAAAAAATCGTAGCTGGAAAGTTTTTCTACTAACTTTTGCCATTATCATTGTTGCTGTATCGCTATGGTATACAAACGGTTTTATTACTAAGGTTAGCAAATCCGAAAGAGAACAAGTAGAGCTGTGGGCAAAGGCAATAAGCAAGAAAGCCACTATTGTTAAGTATACCGAAAAACTCTTTTTTGATCTCCGCGAAAAAGAAAAACGATATGTTTATATTTGGACACAAGCTACCCGTAAACTTATAACAGCAGGCCCTAACGATGATATTGAATTTCTTACAGGAATAATCTCAGGGAATAAGGATATTCCTATGATAGTTACAAACGAAGAAGGCTATATAACGGCAAGCAAAAATCTTAGCGACAAGCATAAGCAGATATTAAATCTAAATGCTGAAAATGCTGATATTTTTACCGACTATCCTCCTATAAAAGCTTTGTATTTTGAAGATCAATTCAATTATATATACTATAGAAATTCAAATACTTATTATCAGCTTAAAAGTACACTCAACGATTTAATAAAGTCTTTTGTAGACGAAATAGTACATAATAGCCTATCAACTCCAGTAATTATAACAGATAGCACTAAAACTAATATAATAAACTACGGTGGAGATATAGATTCAACGATAATAAATAACCCTAAATTAGCAGTAGATTATATAAGCAGTATGGCTTCAAATAAAACACCTATTACGGTAAAACTAAACCAGGGTCATTATTATGTTTTTTACGATGATTCCCCAACATTAAAAAGACTAAGATACTTTCCAATAGTATTGTTTATAGCAATCTTCATATTTCTTTTAACAGCATATGCCCTTTTTGATATATCAAGAAAGTCCGAACAAAGCAAAGTATGGGCAGGAATGGCAAAAGAAACAGCACATCAGCTGGGCACGCCAATATCTTCGTTAATGGGATGGATAGAATTAATGAAGCTTAATTATCCTTCAGAAGATGGCTTAGTGGAAATGGATAAAGATATTGATAGATTAAAACTAGTTTCGGAACGCTTTTCAAAAATAGGGTCTGTTCCTGTACTTAAAGAAGAAAATATTATCGTAATAATAGATAATGTTGTTAATTATATGCAAAGTCGTGTTCCCAGCAGAATTGAGTTAAGTATTAATAATCTTATTAATGACGAAAAAATAATAAAGCTTAATAAGCATCTTATTATATGGGTTTTCGAAAACCTTATTAGAAATGCTGTGGATACAATTGGCACTGATGAAGGTTCTATAATTATAACAATTGAAAACACCGATAAAGGTATAGGCATTGACATTAGCGACAGTGGTAAGGGAATTCCAAAATCAAAGCAAAAAACTATTTTTAATCCTGGATTTTCAACAAAATCTAGAGGATGGGGCCTTGGATTATCATTATCCAAAAGAATTATTGAGGAGTATCATTTAGGCAAAATTTACGTAAAAAACTCCGTAATAAACGAAGGAACTGTGTTTCGGATTTCTTTACGTGCATAATTATTCGTATATTGCATTGCGCTATATATAGGGCACTACTAAATTTGTTCCTGATAATCGGGACAGGCTGTGGGTTTGATAATTTTCTATTGAATTATTAATAATGTAATCAATGGATCAGTAATCTGTAACAATAGTGGTTACGGATAAAATAAGGGTTCAAATTTATTAACTTTATTCTTATTAATAACCCACTCAAAAACCTATAGAGTCACCTATAGCGAGCAGTATTACAGAATAAGAAACTGTGTTGAATATTTATTTAATTATATATCAGCATGCTTCTAAATCAGTATATACCTGCAACTTTAAACCTATAATGGTATAGCCATGATTAAAATTACCGAATGCCCCCGTGATGCAATGCAGGGAATAAAAGAATTTATCCCTACAGAGAAGAAAATCAAATTTATCAACTCACTTCTCCAAGTTGGGTTTGACACTATTGATTTTGGAAGCTTTGTTTCTCAAAAAGCAGTTCCTCAAATGAAAGACACTGTTGAAGTGCTAAATAATCTAAATTTAAGCAATACTAAATCTAAGCTATTGGCAATTGTTGCCAACACTAAGGGTGCTAAACAAGCATTGCAATTTGAAGAAATTCACTATTTAGGATTTCCTTTTTCTATCTCGAAAACATTTTCGGAATTAAATATAAACGCCTCTGTATGGAAAGCCCATCGTACAGTAAATGAGATATTAAACCTATGTGATAAAACTGGTAAAGAACTGGTTTTATATATTTCTATGGCATTTGGCAACCCTTATGGCGACAAATGGAATCCAGAGATTGTATACCGTTGGGTAGATATTTTACAAAAGAGAGGTGTAAAAATAATGCAGCTAAGCGATACCGTTGGTGTAGGCAATCAAGAAACAATTGGAGGGGCCTTTAAATCTGTTGTGGAACATTTTAAAGATGTGGAGTTTGGCGCTCACCTACACACCACTAACAAAAACTGGTATAGAAACGTTAATGCCGCATATAAAAATGGATGTAGAAGTTTTGATACAACAATAAATGGACTTGGTGGCTGCCCTATGTCTGGTTATGAATTAACTGGAAATCTACCTACTTGTAATCTTACCAATTATCTGAAAAAACAAAATGAAAAAGTGGCCTTAAGGCAAGATTTATTGCTAAAATCAAGGACTCTTTCTGCATTTACATTCCCTCATTAATAAATATTAAAAAAGTTATGTACGTGACAAAAATTAGGGTTACTAATCAGTCTATCTATATTACTGATAATACGGTACATAATATAATTGTTT
>JAOZSY010000471.1 GCA_029939445.1 Bacteroidales bacterium | reverse complement strand
TATTTGAGCATAGTCGATATAAAAGCCTGCAATATTGGTATTTGCTTCAATATCACAATTTAATTTTAGTGTTTCTTTCTTATCTGAAAGCTCTTTGCTATATGCTGCTGTAAAATGTAAAGGGTGTCTGCTTTTGGCATTAAACATTAAGCTTAGTTCTCCAATTTGTGGTATTGAGTTTTGCGGAGTATTTATAAATTCTCTAACAGATAAATACACTCCATTACATTTTACAATATCATTAGCAAGTTTAAAATCTATTGGAATAATCTGATTTTCCTCGCTAATTTCAATGCTAATTATCTTCCACTTAATGCTAGCTTTGCTCATTGTCTTAGATCCTTTGATTGTGTAAGAAATACAGTTTAGCTACATAAGGATAGATGCGTGCATTCCCTCCATCTGTATATCTTCCCTCAATGCGACTTCCTTGTGCTTCTTCGTCTATTTGGGTGTAAAATCGGTCATTGGGAGCTACATTTTGCCCACAGCTAAGCATCTTAATCTCAAATTCTTCAGGAAAAATTTCATTATCAGCAATACGGAGTTCCAAGGTAGTACCAAGGAGTGCAATTTCGGTATCTGGTAATGAAGCAAAAACACCTTTTATGCTTTTAAATTTCTTATCAGTATCAGCAGTGAACTTTATAATGCTTCCACTTTCCTCTACTTTTATTTTTACTAGTTGGTATTTTATCTCTGACATAATTCTTTGATTATTGGTAATAGGAATGGACTATTCTAGTCCATTCCTTATATTTACTATTAGATTTATTAATACTTGACAGAAACCGTCAATATCGAGGCGGGTGAAATGCTGAAATTCAAGGAGTACTGACACTATCGTCAGCATGACTGATTTTAATGTAAGTCCAACGAAGATATTGACGTATTTCTGTCTAGTATTTAGCTACAGAGGTTCCGTGTAGAATAATCTTCAAAAACGCCCTATCAGGAGCATGAGAACCCCATTCCGCTTCAAACTCTAAAGGCTGCTGTGTTTCTAGCATCTTTGGATTCACAAGACCATTATATCCTCTTCGGCTTTGCATACCAGTAGTATCAAAAATCTCAAGAGAACGTGATGGAATAAGGATAGAGCCATTAGCTGTAAACTCATATTCTCCATTACGAATAAAGTCTGGAACTACACCAAAATTTACGTTTTTATAGTCCA
>JAOZSY010000058.1:11221-13234 GCA_029939445.1 Bacteroidales bacterium | reverse complement strand
TATTCTGCGAAATTAGTAAAACTATACCGACATCCCAAAAAATAATTATATTTCTTTAGAATATACAATATCTAGAAATGATATATAACTAATAAACTATCGATTTTAACGTTTTTTAATAGAAAACAAGCCGAAATCAATCAATTATAAAAATAACTTTTTATCTAAAACTATCTAAAACCCTATCATTTACTATGTTTTTTATAATAAATATTCATTCTAAACAAAAATCTATATAATGCCTCAACTGGCTACAAATCATTCAATTAAGTACTTTGCAGAAAGAGTCAAATAAATACTTCCATGAATTTATTCACACTATAAACGGAATAATTGTTTTTTTTAATAACATTCTGCTTAAATTTGTTATCCTGTTAGTAATCAAGATTTCTATATCAATTATTAACAATAAAGCTATTATAAACTATTATTAATTTAAAACTAAGAATTATGAAAACATTTTCATTATTTGCAATTGCTCTCTTTATGTTTCAATTTACTTTTGGACAAGCTGTAAGAGACAGAAATGTAATTCCGGTAGCGGTTAATCTTAACCAGGTTTTACGAATGACTATTAACAATGGTGGTAATATTGAATTCAACTTCAATACTATTGACCAGTATAAAACTGGTATTTCTGGTGACCAAGCAACATCATCTTCTGCAGGAACAGCAACATCAAATCCTATGTACGTTACTGACTTTGTTATTGCTTCATCAACAAGATGGAAATTAACTTATGGTGCAGAGCAAGGTACTTTTATTGGTACTGACAATCCAAGTAATACATTAGCATTAGACAATGTTGGTTTTTCTATTACTGAGAGTGGTACTCACGAGTTTGAAGCTTCTGCTGCTGCTAAAGGAAGCAACGCTACTTCAGAACTTTATAGTGCTGCTACTGATAACGGTAATGACATTTCTGCATTAGAGGCTTATCCTGTTGATATTATTGAAGATAATGACTCAGGTACTCAGGCTAATGCTGGTGATGAAAGTGATAACGCTTTTCAATTTATCTGGCGTTGTGGTACTATTGAAGGTACAACTACTCCTATGAATGCTCAAAATTTAATTGATCAGAACCCATCTCCTACTTCAGACAGATATGTTGTTAATGTATTGTTTGATTTATCAATTGATAATTAGAATTAGTTAATACATTCGCAAAGACTTTATGAGTATAAATTATACTCATAAAGTCTTTTTACAAATTTAAATAATTAAAAGAATGAAGAATAATTATCAAAAGATATTTAAGCTTATCATTTTGTTCTTATTCTTTCTTGTAAATAATTCTTATTCACAAGAATATAATTATGCTCGCCTAACTGTTATATACGGAGCGGACATACCTTTCAACTTCAGATCTATTAATAACTTTAAAAACGGTATAACCATTACAAATGGTACTGTATTAGGGATTACCCTCGCTGACAGTAATCAGGCAGGAGTATCCTTGGAAGGATTTGATTTAAGATTTAGATCTTTTAACTCACAAGCTAGTATTGAAGGAAGCGTTTACGACATTCCTCTATCTACAATAGAATTGGAAGCTAGCAATAATATAGGCCTTGGAGCAGCTACTTATACTGGACTGAAAGAATTAAGTACCAGTTGGACGAATCTAGTAGAATACACCCAAAATCCTATTAATCCACCAGCTTTTTCAGATTTAATATGGTCTAATCATCAAGTAAATATTTCATATAGTTGTGGGGTTACAAATACTTTATTAGGTGAAGAATCAGATTATTATTCTGTTGAAATTGAAATTGAGTTAATACCCACAGGTCCTGGGTTTTAACAATACTTAAAAAAAGAACACTATTGCCAGAACTAATTAGGTAATAGGCATAAAACTACTAAATAGCTAAATGAGTATTATTAAATATACATATAAAATAATATTTATAATTTTTATAATTATAAGTCAGCCAGCTATTTCCCAAACTGTAATACAAAAGGACAGCACTTCTACTCAAGAAAAAATTTCTGAAGACATAATTCCAA
>JAOZSY010000058.1:0-11121 GCA_029939445.1 Bacteroidales bacterium | reverse complement strand
AATGATAGTATAAACATTATTCCTTCAGACACAAATATATTAGCTGATTCTATAATTCCAGTGGACACTTTAATATTAATAGACTCTCTACCACCCATAAGAATTTCTGACGACTCCATTACATCTACAGACACAATACCTCCTATTATTATTATTTCAGATGAAGAGCTTAGGGCTTATGAGGACAGCATATTAGAATCAAAAAAAGACTTTAGCGTAATATTTATAAAAAGAAATGTTACTCAATCAACAGATTCATTGTACTTTAATGTAATAAAGTTAACAAATAGAACCCCCAATAATCTAAGTGGCAAATTCAATATTACACTACCCAGTAGGTTTACATTAATATCACTAGTAGATAGTATTATAGAAGTGCCCGCAGGGCAAAGCAAGTATATTCCTATCAGAGTTTCTGTTTCTACAGAGGTAGAAGGAGGGAAAAACTATATTCTAATTGCTGATTTTGAATATAATGACACTTTAGTATCAAAGAGTAGTTATATAAAAATACCAAGTTCTAGAAATTGGACTATGCGATTACCTAGCGCCAATTATTTCGTAAATAATTATAACCCTATTTCCAATATTAAGATAAACTTAAGTAATAAAGGAAATACTACAGAATTAATTAAATTAAAATTCCAAATTGGCAAAATGATATCTGTGGAAAGTTTTTTTGAAGGGCAGGATGTACTATATGTTGAGTTATCGCCATTAGAAGATACCGTTATTATATTACCCATACGATATTTAGAGGGGCCTGAAAATAGTGATGAAGTTAATTATAGAAATCTTTGGAAAGAGTCCTCTCTATCCATTACTGCATCTAATAAAGCTTATAAGCGCTCAGACTATATAAGTTTTACAACAATCGAGAGTCACCATACAAATATTAAAGCCCAACAAGCAACTCCGCTAAATGTCGAATTACAAGTAAACAACTTACTCTCGGGGTCTCCAGCAAGATATAATGCTCTATTATATGGAAATATACTTTTCAAGAAAATGCGTGCTATTAATTATCAATTTATTGCTAGAAACCTATTATTTGTTCCATTAAATAAACAAGATCTTTCTATTGAAAACAATGCATACTATAGAGTACAATATACAGATAGAACTAAGAGTTTAGAAGTGGGTAGCCAAATAAGTGGTGGTATTTTACAAGGGGTTACTGGTAGAGGAATTAAAGGTCGTTGGCGACCAAATAATAAAAACACTCTTGAAGTAATTGCTGCTCAAGGGCGTTATAATCAATATTATGCAGTAGCAGGACAATATACTCGCAGATTATTCAGGAGTTTTTCGGCAATAGTTGGAGGTGGATATGAAGACAGATACACATCTAATTCTACTTCAGCAAAATTAGGTACTAATTTTTCACTTTTCAAACATCATAGCTTTAAAGCAGAAGGTATTATTAGTGAAACCAAGAACTCTCAAAATTCGCCTAGCACTTTACCAAAAGACACTTCTCTAATTGGCTACTCATATTACTTATCGTATAGGCTACATTATAAGAATTTGAGATTTAATATTTCAAATACAAATACTCTGAATAATTATAATCGCAATGCTGGGCATAATAGGTGGTATTCGTATGCAAGTTGGCGTATTAATTCGAAACTAAATATTACATCACACTTTGATAAAAGCAAAATAGTAAATAAGTATTATGGGTCAATATTGGATACAGATAGAAGTTTCAACAATAATGATGTTGGCAGAATAACTATTTCATATTATACTAGTAATGGAATCACATATATGTTTGGGCCACTATATAATGGAATTACACAACATACTTACTCTAATACAACAGGAATAACAGGTGATTACAAAAATTTAAATCTATCATTATATTTTGCCACAAGGTTTAGCCTAAAAAAGGCACGATCAATAACACCAAGCATTACATGGGGACTGGCAAATGCATCCTATGAAACTACGGATCCTAATTTGCAGCCTACAGTTAGTAAGAATAATATTAAAAACCTAAGAATTGGGATTAGTTATTTTAGCAAAACTTTCCGTTTCTATAGTTCATATAATAAAGGCGTAGGAGCAGTATCGCAGCAGCAACTAATGTTTAATGGTAGTTGGGAAAACACAGAGTCCATAATGATTAGACCGCAGTATGAGAAATACTTTTATAAAAACACCATTAAAGTATCGTCATATTTAAGTTATATCTATAGTATGCCTTCAGGCAGAGAGAGTGCAAATATTAACCTCTCCTTAGACTTCTTTTTAAGCCATGGGTGGAATTTTTATATTTCTAACAACCTTTATAATACTTCACATAATGATAAGGAGTTTGGCAGAATTACAAATAGAGTCTTTAATATTTTCTTAGGTATAAGAAAATCTTTTGACTTACCACAGCCACGGATGAAATATTACGATTATGATTTTCTTTTTTACCATGATATAAATGGAAACAATATTCATGAGGAAAATGAGAAAACAATTCCTAATATGCTAATGAAAATTCAGAGAGATAGAAACATCATACAGGAATCGAGTAATTTTACTGAAATGGAATTAGTTTCTGACCTAGATGGCGCTATTAGCTATCAAAATTTACCTGAAGGTGAATATCTTACTACTATAAAATCGCTTGACGAATCGCCAAAATTACATTTGCTTAATGGTAAAAATCAAAAATTTATAGCCTCTGAAGATTCTATTGTATATATACCTTTGGTAGAAAGCTTTAGGATAGATGGTAGGCTAATTCTAGAACGTGATAAAAATTCTGGTGAAGGCAAAATCGACATTTCAAGTATAAAAGTTACCGCAACTTCCGAAACAGGAGATAATTATTTTTCATTTACTGACATCTATGGTGGCTTTAGCATAAGTATTCCAAAATCAGGAAATTATATGATACAAATAGCTAATGTATTGGGCGAAAACTTTACTCTTAAGCGAAGCAATTATATGGTTGATTTAACATATGTAAAACAGGTAACTATTGATTTTACTTTTGTGGAAAAAGAAAGAGGAATAAACTTCGAAAATCAAGAATATGAGTTTAAAACCATCACCAATCCTGATAAGTAATAATTTATATTTAGCAATTAAGAATCCAGTTTTCGATCATTTTCAACCCACTATCCGTAAGAATTGATTCGGGATGAAACTGCACACTTCTCACATTATATTTTTTATGTCGTAGGGCTTGAATTTGATTATTAACATCAGTTGCTATTACCTCTAATTCACTATTGGATACACTCTCAGGATTAACTACCCACGAATGATAACGTGCTGTTAAAAAATCAGTTGGAACATCCTTAAAAATAATATCTTTTATTTTAGTTTGAAAGGTTTGTATAGAAACACCATGTAGTGGCTCATCAAGATTATCAAGCTTACAATCAAAAAACTCTGCTATTGCTTGTTGTCCCAAACATACTCCAAGTATCTTTTTGGTTTTATAATACTTTTCAATAACTTTTGGGGTAATTCCAGAATTGGCAGGAAGCCCTGGCCCTGGAGAAATAATTATTGCATCATAATTATCAACTTCAGCAATTGATATCTCATCATTTCTTTTTACAACCACATTATCACAAAACTTACTAGCGTATTGTTCAAGGTTATAAGTAAACGAATCGTAATTATCTATGATTAATAATTGCATTCTATATTGGTGCTAATTAGTGTAATTTATTAATATATTTATTCTTCTAGTTACACTCCCAAACAGTTCTCTCATCACCACTAATAACTGGGAGAGAGTTTTCTTTTGAATCGAGATCGCTACCACAAAATTCGATAGCTGGCTGGCGATCGAGTTCGGCTCCTGTACTTATTTGATATGTTACTACCTCGCATGATTTGCAATCGCTCATTGGCTCGCAAGAAGTTAATGCTACTCCCACAAATCCTATACTCAAGCCTAGCACTATAAATCTTAATTTCTTCATATCTATTTCTTTTTTTAGCTAATAATGCAAAGAACAAATCTAAACATTTTTTTACACATTACTGATTTAATTTATTTGTTACTAATCAGTCTATCTATATTACTGATAATACGGTACATAATATAATTGTTTTGTCATATTTTTTGCAGAAAAAGCAAAAATTTCGCCAAAACAACTTAATTCTATTCATTTAGCTCCGACCTAAAGGGCGGAGCTAATGATAATTACGATTATTTATCATATTCCCATTCACACTGATTAGTTACATTTATTTAATCAATTATTATTCCAAAAGCTATAATATCAAATTAATATTCTCTCGTTACTAGAATTCTGAATACAGCCTCTTTCGAAAACACAAGTTTTAATAACAATGCGTGTCAATATACCTAATGATAAATAAAAACATTAAATATATATACCCTACTTTTTTACTTAAATTTGTAGAATGCTAAAAACTAATTTACAGCAAATATTAAGAAGTTTATTGAGTAGCTATTCTCAGATTTTTTTCTCGGACAGCAAACTACTCGGTGCTGTATTATTATTAGTTTCATTTTTCAGTTTAAATGCTGGTATTAGTGGAATAATAGCAATATCGGCAAGCCATATTTCAGCCTTATTATTAGGCCTTAACAAATCAAAAATCATTAATGGCTTATATGGTTTTAATAGTCTATTAGTTGGCCTAGGCTTAGGAATTTATTATCAATTTAGCTTCGAATTTGCCTTATTGGTTATTTTTTCGTCGGTACTAACACTTTTTATTACAGTAGTAATAGAGGCCATTCTAGCAAAATATACATTACCTTTTTTAAGTATTCCATTTCTTTTGGGAATATGGATTGTTAGCCTTGCCGCTCGCCACTATACTTCTTTAGAAATTAGTGAGCTTGGCGTATACTCATATAATGACTTGGTATTATTGGGAGGCACCGAATTGCTAAACACACATCTTAGCATCAAAGGAATAGCTTTGCCGCTATCTTTACAGATGTATTTTGTTTCTTTGGGAGCCATATTTTTCCAGTATAATATTTACGCAGGAATAATAATTGCAATTGCAATATTGATAAACTCCCGTATATCATTTGTACTAAGCCTATTAGGATTCTATGCTGCATATGGATATTATCAAATTATAGGAGCAAATTTGGGGGATTTAAACTACGGCTATATAGGATTTAATTTCATATTAACAGCCATTGCCATTGGTGGATTTTTTATTATTCCATCGTGGTATTCGTTCCTAATTACTGTTTTACTAATACCAATACTATCTATTTTAGTAAGTGGCACCAGTGAGATTTTAGAGATTTATCAACTATCTACATACTCTCTTCCTTTTAATATAGTAGTACTAAGTTTTTTACTAGTACTAAAATACCGAGTAAGAAATCTCCGAAAACCAGAAATAGTAAGTATTCAGCAATTCTCTCCAGAGAAAAACCTTTATTCAAATATAAACTTTTATAAGCGATTTGGAAATAATTCGCCAATAGCAATAGGGCTGCCATTTTTTGGGCAATGGACTATTAACCAGGGCCATAATGGAGATATTACTCATAAAGGAGAATGGCAATATGCGTGGGATTTTATAATAAATGATTCTGGGAAAGCATATAAAAACGAAGGTAACGAAATAGAGGACTATTACTGTTATAACAAGCCTATTATAGCTCCTGCTGCTGGTGAGGTTATTGAGATTGTAGATGGACTTGATGATAATATAATTGGAGAGATGGACATTGATAATAATTGGGGAAATAGTATCGTCATCAAACATGGCGAGCAAATTTATAGCCAGATAAGTCATATAAAAGCAGGAACTTTTAAAGTGTATAAAGGACAATGGCTCCGCAAAGGAGAGCTAATTGCCAATGTAGGGAATTCGGGACGATCACCATATCCTCATATTCATTTCCAAATTCAGA
The DNA here is from genome assembly GCA_029939445.1 of Bacteroidales bacterium. Lineage (GTDB taxonomy): Bacteria > Bacteroidota > Bacteroidia > Bacteroidales > UBA1556 > UBA6267. The sequence continues at coordinate 5,249 of JAOZSY010000058.1, read as the reverse complement.
AAACAGCATTTATTGGGTCTAAGACCATAAAATTTGCTCTTGGTCCATTTATAAAAAAGCAGGCTGATGATTTTAGTTTTTATAGTTCTTCCATTCCTAAGCTTAATGATACAGTGGAAAGTATCGCAAATAATAATGCCTTAACTCAGGCTTTTAAATTCACTCCTGGCCAAAAGATTCAGTGGGAACTTAAAGGTAAGCATAGTAAGTTCTCAAAGGAAGAATTGAAATGGACTGTAGAAGTAGATTTTAATAATCAAACCTACATTCACAGCTCCGCAACAAATAGTTTTGCGTTTTTCACTATTACCAATAATGAGCTTATTTTCTCCTCATATAAGGGCTCAAAATCAGACCCTTTATATTGGTTCTACCTATCGAGTTTTAGGTTACTATTTGGCTATTATAAAGGGGTAGAAATACAAGATGTTTTACCAATTTCTGATATTAGTTTTATAAGAATACTGCAAGATTTTATTGCTCCTTTCCATATATTTATTAAGCCTATTTACAATATGAGGTATATTAGTCAGAAGCAATTTCTTGACGATTCGGAAATTGAATTACAATCTGAATTTGGCAAAACAATTTTAGGAAATCATAAGCAATATATTAAAGCAACTCATCATATTAAATCTGACCATTCTACAGAATGGAAGATTGAAATTGATGGTGAGAATTATACTTTTACTAGAAATATAGGATGATAAACAAAATAATATTAAGTATTTTCTTTACTCTCACATTTGCTGTCAACATAATGGGGCAAAGCAGTTTTAAAGAGATAAATACACAAAGTTTGAAGCATTATAATACTGCCACATGGGATTCTGTAATATATTATGGCAAAGTGGCTGCAAAAAATGATATTGACTATTATTATTTAAATTACCGATTGGCAGTGGCATATTTTTATACTGCAGACTATTATACTTCTACTTATTATTTTGATAAATGCATTAATCAAAATGAATTGGCATTATCAGATTTATTTTTTATAGACTTATACTATAGGGCATTATTATATACTAAGCAATACTGCCTTACCGATAGACTTTTTACAAATACCAAAAGTGCGGACAGCTTAATAAACGTGAAGCATCGCGGAAGTTTTTATCTTAGCTATATCAATGGTAATATAATAAACCTAATAGACGAGAGTGATTTAAGAAAAGATGAAGAAAAAGTGTATTCTCAAACAGACTACCAGCAAACAATTAACACCATAGGTATAGGCGGCTATTTTATTGCTTCTCGGAATATAGAATTAGATTTTAGATACTCATACTCAGATATTGATATGATAAGTGCTGCTGAGAACAGCCTATATTTTGATATTAAGAATTATAAACTTAAACAGCATATAGTAAATCTAAAACCAAGAATTCACATCAATGCAAAATCTAGTATCGATTTCGCTTTTGGATTTCATAGAGTAGAGGGCAGCCCCTATGGATTGCACGATTCCACATTAGTTATTGAAGAATTTAACTATAAAACCACAAACCTAATGGCAGGTTTTAGCTATAACTATCTATATAAAAACATGAGATTTGGAGCAAACTTTGTTTATTCAAATTTCTTAGAAAGAAAGAATCTTCAATTTGGAGCGAGTTTACAGTGGTTCCCTATGGGTAACTTAAATTTATATAGTATTACAGAAATATCTGCTTTCAAATCGGATAATGATATGCTAAAACCAGTCATTTACCAAAAAGTAGGTGGAAAAATATATAATAAACTATGGCTTGAAGGATCGGTAATAATTGGCAACGTGCAAAACTTTACTATGCTTAGTTCAAATTACACTTTTGAAACTTCATATAAAACCAAGGCTTTGTTTGGTGGTAGACTTATCTACGTTCTTAATCCAAGCATAAACTTTTATATTGGTCCTCAATATATTCTTAGCACTATGGAGCAATATCAAGATATTCCAGAGGAAGAAGAAGAATCTAGTGGTGGTCAAAACGGAGGTAGAAATAGAGTAAATAATTCCAATAATAACTTAATAGATTATTCACATTTTAATATTGCAGGAGGAATACAATGGAAATTTTAAAATATCTAATAATATCAGCAATTCTTTTTGCTAATACATCTGTATTTTCGCAAAATAATACAAATGCATTTGCAAAAAGCTATACGCTAGAAAGCAATGAAAAATATAGTGAGGCAGCAGCCGAATTAATAAAGATTTACGACAAAGAATCATACGCCATAAACTTACGTTTAGGATGGCTCAATTATTTAGCAGGTCAACTACCTCAGAGCATTGAGTATTACAGTATTTGTCAGACGCTAAAGCCCCTAAGTATTGAAGCTCTTTTTGGGGAAACATATCCTGAGTCGGCATTAGGAAATTGGCAAGAAGTAATAACTATTTATAATGAAATATTAGTAATGGCGCCAAATAATTATACGGCAAATCTAAAGCTTGCTCAGATTTATCTTAATTCGGCTAAATACTCAAAAGCGGAGCCTATTTATAAGCTAATTTTAAATCAATATCCTTTTACTTACGATGTGGTAATTGGTGCTGCTTGGAATAATTATTATCTTGGCAAATTGCGCGAAGCAAAAGTTCTATTTAATAAGGCATTGCTATTATATCCAGCTAACGAATCTGCCACCGAAGGTTTAAATAAAATTAAATAAGGTATGAAGTTTAAGAAATCAATAATACTACTATTTGCCTCCATACTTATTATTGGCATTAATTATTCTTGCGAAAAACAAGAAGATAAAAGTATTGACAAAATACTTGAAGGAGAAGTTAGTTATTCGCCCAAAGAGGTTGGAAATTACTGGATTTATGACATTATTGCCATGGATAATAATGGGAATTATACATATCTAGGACTTGACAGTACATATATTATAGGAACTACTGAAATTAATGAAAACACCTATTATGAATACCGCTCAGCTTCTAACAGCAATTTCACACAATATCTTCGCGATTCGGCAGCATATCTTGTTGACGAAAAGGGAGAGCGATTTTTCTACCATAAAAATGATGCCGACACCATAGAAGATAATATTGTTATTACTTCAGGCGATACTATTAGTCATACATACAGAATAATCTATCATCTAGAGGACGATGTAAAATGTTCGGCGGGAAGTTTTCCGGCTATAGAAGCACGAAATATTAGGCAATTACCATTGCTAAACCGTAGTGATATTGGTTATGACTTTTACACTATTGATATTGGAATTATACTAAGAATAAGTATGCCCGATAATAATGGTAATAGAGTTGCCTACAGTTTAGTAAGGTGGGGAAAAGCAGATTAATAACAAGCAACTGGATTTTAGTTATACTTTTGAGCTAGCAATTTATTAAAACAGGAGAACCCTTAAAAATAGGTAAAAATGCATCTTTTTTATATAGAAAATCCACAGTGGATTAATCGTAAAAGTGGACATATCCTTTTACAAGGCGAAGAAGCAAAACATGCATCTAAAGTTTTGCGCTTGTCAGTATCAGACAAGGTACAGGCTACTGATGGATTAGGAAATTGGTTTGAATGCACCATTGATGATGTTCAGAAGAAGCAATGTTTATTAAAAATTGATGAGCATATTTCGGAAAAGGGAAAGCGTAACTATAAAATTCACATTGCTGTGGCTCCCACAAAAAACATAAAGCGTTTTGAGTGGTTTCTAGAGAAAGCCACAGAGATGGGTATTGATGAAATTACGCCAATAATAACGAAGCATTCTGAACGCAAGGTTTTAAAACAAGAACGTAGTAATACTATAATTACTTCGGCAATGAAGCAGTCGCTAAAAGCCTATCACCCTATTTTGAACGAAGCTAAAAGCTATACTACTTTTTTAGAAAACATAAAAGAAGAGGAATTATACATTGCTCATTTGATAGACGAAACTCAAAAAGACCTTAAGCAAGAATATAAGAAAGGCAAAGATGTATGCATACTTATTGGACCTGAAGGCGATTTTAATGACGAAGAGGTAACTCTAGCTCAGAATAAAGGTTTTATTGCTGTAAAGATGGGAATTGAGCGCCTACGTACCGAAACTGCAGCAATGGTGGCTTGCAATACCATACATTTTATCAACGACTAAAGAATATAATATGCGTTTTTTTAAAATAATAATTCCAATATTTCTAATTATATTATTATCATCTGCTGATAAATCAAATATTCAAATTGCATTGGTAAAATATAATGGTGGTGGCGATTGGTATGCAAATCCAACTTCGCTTCCAAACTTAGTAAATTTCTGCAATAGCAATATTGGCACTACAATAAGTACAAGTATAGCTACGGTAGAAGTTGGCAGCAAGCAACTTATTAATTATCCGATGATACATCTTACCGGGCATGGCAATGTTGTTTTCTCAACTCAAGAGGCCGACAACCTCCGCAATTATCTTATTTCGGGAGGGTTTTTACATATTTCTGATAATTACGGAATGGATAAATTCATAAGACCACAGATGAAGAAAGTATTTCCTGATCATGAATTTGTGGAACTTCCTTTTTCACATAAGATTTATCACCAGAAGTATAATTTTAATAATGGGTTGCCAAAAATTCATGAGCATAACGACAACACTCCCATTGGATATGGCATTATTTACGAAGGCCGCTTAGTATGTTTCTATGATTACGAATGTGACCTTGGCGATGGCTGGGAAGACGCTGATGTACATAACGATTCTGCAAATAAGCGCAAGCAAGCATTACAAATGGGCGCAAATATTATTTCCTATGTATTTCTAAATTAGCAAGAGGAAACTATAACTTCAGGCTATCAATATTATTTACCCTATCAAGTATATTATTATCTTTATCAAGTATATAAATTAACGAATACTCCTCTTTGGGGTTAATAATATCTTCGGTATTAGCATCGGCAATCATATTTACCCAATTCATTTTTTCCATTCTACAGTAATTTCGCCATTCGAGCTTATCTTTTATAAATGCAATTGCAATTATCTCTAGCGAATCATTGGAGTACTTTTCATTAACCTCCAATAATACTTTATTGAAATCATAAAATCCCTTAGTATTAGGTTTCCACAAATACACAAGCTTACGATTAGCGGTGCTCTCATTAATGTTAATTCTTCCATTAGAAAGTGTATTTAAAGTAATACTTGGAAACAGATTTCCTTTTGATAAGCTTACGTATCTTCTTTCTTCCAATTTCAAATCTTTAGAATACTGATTTATCATTATCCTTAAAGAAATTGTGTGAGAATTATTTGG